>JAOUJD010000085.1 GCA_029883565.1 Burkholderiaceae bacterium | reverse complement strand
GAGCATGAAACCGACCTGGTTCACGATCGAGTACGCGAGGATGCGCCGCATGTCGTTTTCCAGCAGCGCATAGACGATGCCGTAGAACACCATGAAGAACCCGATCCAGACGAGCAGTTCGGTCCCGGGGAACCCGCGCAACAGGACATAGACGGCCGTCTTGGTCGTGAAGGCGGAGAGGAACACCATGCCGCTCCACGACGCCTCGGGGTAGGCGTCGGGCAGCCAGGCCGACAGCGGCGGCGCCCCGGCGTTGAGCAGGAACCCCGCCAGCAGCAGCCAGTGCGCCGCTGAATCGGCCTTCATCGCGACGAAGGCGACGCTGCCCGTCTGCGCGATGTGTCCCGTCACCCCCGCGAACACCAGCATGCCTCCCAGCAGGTGGATCATCAGGTAGCGCTGGCTCGCGTGCCATGACGGGCGCGTACCGTGGCTCCAGAGGACCAGGGTCGATCCGACGGCCATCAGTTCCCAGAACACGAACACCGTGACCAGGTCGCCGGCGAGCGCGACTCCGATGGCCGAGCCCGCGTACACGAAGGCCGCCGGGACCTCGACGCGGCTCGGCTGGCGCAGCGCGAACAGCCCTCCGCCGAAGGCCATGAGCGCGAAGATGGTCGCGAACAGGCGCCCGAGCCGGCCGCCTTCGAGGGGCGTCAGCGTGTAGTCGAGGAAGCGGACCTGGGCCAGCGCGCCGTCGGGCAGTCCCCACACGAGTACAAGTGCGGCCAGGGGCAACACGATCACCGCGCCGCCGCGCGCCGTGCCGCGCAGCCACGGCAGGACGAGGGCGCCGGCGATCAGGAGCAGCCCTGGGTGGCGCAGCAGCTCACTCATCGCGCTCGCCCTCCCCGTAGTACGAGTCGCGCCGCTTCAGCAGCGCGCCGAGCGCCTTCGCGCCGACGATCATCGCGGCGCACGACAGCAGTCCGAACCAGGCGTGGAAGCCGAACAGCGCCTCGACGGCAAAGTGCGGATGCAGGTCGACCAGCGGCTCGACCATGACCGTCAGCGCGAGCACGACGATGAACCCCCGCCAGATCAGGCGGACGTTGCCAGGCCGGTCGAGCCAGTGCGGTTCCGGCATCGGTCAGCCTCCCTCGAGCATCAGCCGGGCGAGCCGCAGCGGCAGCTCGGGCAGGAAGAACAGCAGCACGGTGCCCGCCGCCGTCGCTGACAGCGCCAGCACCATCGGCAACGGCGCCTCGCCGTGGCCGTGCCCATCGCCGGCGGCGGGCGCCGTCCGGAAGAAGGCGCGGTACACGATGGGCAGCAGATACCCGGCGGCCAGCAGCGTGCTGGCGGCGAGCACGGCGACGATGGCCCAGCGCGACTCCGCCACGGCGCCCGACAGCATGTACCACTTGCTGATGAACCCGGCCGCCGGCGGCAGGCCGATCATCGAGAGCGAGCCGATGGCGAAGGCGCCCATCGTCCATGGCATGCGGCGCCCGATGCCGTCCAGCTGGCTGACTTCCGTCTTGTGCGCGGCGGTGTAGATGGCGCCGGCCGCGAAGAACAGCGTGATCTTGCCGAGCGCATGCGCCGCGATGTGGATCGCCGCGCCGACGAGCGACAGCGGCACCAGCAGCGCGGCCGCGAACACGACGTACGACAGCTGGCTCACCGTGGAATACGCCAGGCGCCGCTTCAGGTTGTCCATCCGCAGCGCGGCGACCGAGGCCGCCAGCATCGTGAAGCCGGCCACCCCCACCAGCCAGTCGACCGTCGTCGATGCCGCGAGGTAGCCCGGACCGAAGATGTAGACGATCACCTTGACGACGGTAAAGACGCCGGCCTTGACGACGGCCACCGCGTGCAGCAGCGCCGACACCGGCGTGGGCGCCACCATCGCCGCGGGCAGCCAGCGATGGAAGGGCATCAGCGCGGCCTTGCCGATGCCGAACATGTACAGGGCCAGCAGGCCGCCCAGCGCGGCCCCCGTCACCTTGCCCTGCAGGATGCCGCCGGCGACGAAGTCGGTCGTGCCCGCCGCGCTCCAGGTGAAGATCAGTGCGGGCAGCAGCAGCACGGTCGAGGTGCCTATCAGCAGCGCGAGGTACCAGCGCCCTCCCCGGCGCGCCTCCTCGGTGCCATGGTGCGTCACCAGCGGATACGTCACCAGCGTCAGCAGTTCGTAGAACAGGAACAGCGTGAAGACATTGGCCGCATAGGCGATGCCGATCGTCGCCATCAGTGCCAGCGCGAAGCAGACGTAGAAGCGCGTCTGGTTCGCTTCCTGGTTGGCCTTCATGTAGCCGATCGAGTACAGCGAGTTCAGGATCCACAGCCCCGACGCCACCAGGGCGAACAGCATGCCGAGTGGCTCGATCGCGAACGCGACCGGCAGGCCCGGCAGGGCCTGCACGAAGTGCCACGCCGGTCGCGCGCCCGCCAGCACCGACGGCACGAGGGCTGCGACGCACAGGAAGAGCAGCACCGCCGTCAGCATGGTGATCGCGTCGCGCAGGCGCGGCAGCCGGCCGCACAGCGCGATCACTCCCGCGCCGACCAGCGGCACGACGAGGGAGGCAATCAGCCACGCGGATGCGGTCACGGCGATGCCCGCAGCAGGGCGGCCGCGGCCAGCGACCCTTGCCCCACGGTGAACGAGGTGTCGAGGCCGAAGTAGAGGACAGCGCCGATCAGGACCCACGCCGGGACCAGCATCGACCACGGCGCCTCGCGCACTTCGCCCCCTCCGGCGGGCGCGCGGAAGTACGCGGCCTCGACGAAGCGCCACACGTAGACCACCGCGATCAGGGAGGACAGCACGATCAGGAAGGCCAGCCACCACTGCCCCTTCTGCAGCGCCGCCAGCACCAGGTACCACTTCGTCACGAACCCCGCCGTTCCCGGGATGCCGATCAGCGAAAGCCCGCCGACCGTGATCCCGAACGCCGTCAGCGGCATCCGCCGCCCCATGCCGCGGACGCGGTCGAGCGTCACCCCGCCCAGCGTTGCGGCCACGCCGCCAAGCAGCAGGAAGATGGCGCCCTTCGCGAAGGCGTGGTTGAACAGGTGGATGATGCTTGCCGTCAGCCCGGTGACCGAGTCGAACGAGATGCCCAGGACGATGTAGCCGATCTGCGAGACGCTCGAATAGGCAAACAGCCGCTTCAGGTTGTCCTGGAAGCAGGCAACGGCCGATGCGATGAACATGCCGCCCAGGGCGAGCATCAGCATCACTTCCTGCATCGGCAGCCGGTTGAAGACCGCGCTTTCGCCGAACACCGAGAAGTAGAAGCGCAGCAGCGCGTAGACCGCGACCTTGGTCGCCGTCGCGGCGAGGAAGGCGGCGACGACGGACGGCGCGTACGCATAGGCGTTGGGCAGCCACTGGTGCAGGGGAAACAGCGCCAGCTTGAGCGACAGTCCGACGGTGAGGAAGGCGAGCGCGGCCAGCACCGGCCGGTGTCCGCCGATGTCGCGCAGCCGGTGGCCCATGTCGACCAGGTTCAGGGTCCCGGTCTGCAGGTACAGCAGGCCGATGCCGATCACGATGAAGGTCGCGCCGATGGTTCCCATGATCAGGTACTGGTAGGCCGCGACCAGGGCGCGCCGCTCGCGCCCCATGGCGATCAGCACGTAGGTCGACAGCGAGGAGATCTCGAGGAACACGAAGATGTTGAACGCATCGCCCGTGATGGTGATCCCGAGCAGCCCGGCCAGGCACAGCGCGAACATCGTGTAGAAGAGGTAGTGCTGCTCGCGCGGAAGTTCGGCTTCGATGCTGGCGCGCGTCGCCGGCAGGACGACGGCCGCCATGCCCGAGACCAGCACGAGCACCATCGCCGACAGCCGGTCGACCCGGTATTCGATGCCCCAGGGCGGCGCCCAGCTGCCGATCGCGTAGGACACGACGCCGGCGGCGCTCGCCTGCTGCCAGAGCGCGATGGCGATGGCGAAGGACGCCCAGGCGGCGAGCAGCAGGAGTCCGTACGCGGCACGCCGGTCGCGCAGCAGCACCGTGAGCGGCGCCGTGACGAGGGGCACGACGACCTGCAGCGCCGGAAGATGCTGGGCGAAGGTCATGACGGGGACGCTTCGTCTTCCTGCCGGTCCGCGGCCAGGATCTCGTCCTCCTCGATCCCCCCGTAGGTCTCGCGGATGCGCACCACGAGGGCCAGCCCGAGCGCCAGCGTCGCCACGCCGACCACGATCGCGGTGAGGATCAGCACGTGCGGCAGCGGGTTCGAATAGACGCGGAAGGCCTCGCTGACGATCGGCGCGGTCCCGCCGATCAACTTGCCGGGGGCGATGTACAGCATGTAGACCGATGTCTGGAAGATGCCCAGCCCGACGAGTTTCTTGATCAGGTTGCCGCGGGCGATGACGATGAACAGCCCCGCAACCATCAGGAAGATGGTGACGGCGTAGCTGAAGTGACCGGCAACGTTCACTGTTCCGGGGTGCCGCGGTCGGCGAACATGTAGAAGATCTTCAGCATCACGCCCGACACGGTGATCGCGACGCCCACCTCGACCCAGAAGATGCCGCGGTGCTGGCCGTGGACCGGATCGAGATCGAGCACGAAGTAGTCGAGGTAATTGCCACCGAGCAGCAGGCCCGCCACGCCGACGCCGGCATAGACGAGCACACCCGCGGCCATCATCCGCTCGACCAGCCACTCAGGCACGACACGGCGGGCGTTTTCGAGCCCGTAGATCAGCGCGTAGAAGATGATGGCGGCGGCGATGATCACGCCGGCCTGGAAGCCCCCGCCCGGCCCGAAATCGCCGTGGAACTGCACGTACAGCGCGAACAGCAGGATGAAGGGCAGGAAGACCTTGGCGACGACGCGCAGCACGAGGTCGTGCTTCACTTCTTCTGCTCCTTGCGGTCGCGGCGGCGGCGCAGCAGGGCGATCACGCCCGCGCCCGCGGTGAAGACCACCGTCGTTTCACCGAGAGTGTCGTACCCGCGGTAGCTCGCGAGCACGGCGGTCACCACGTTCGGGACCCCGGTTTCGCGCAGGGCGTCGTTCAGGTAGCGCGGCACCACGTGCGCATGGATCGGCGCCGCAGGATCGGAGAACGCCGGCAGGCCGATGGTCCCGTACACCAGCACGAGGCCGCAGGCGGAAGCGACGACGAGCGGGAGCCACGGCCGGTGCAGCGGCTTGGCCTCCTCGCTCTTGCAGAGGTAGAGCGCGCCGAGCAGCAGCACGGTCGAGATGCCGGCACCCACCGAGGCCTCGGTCATCGCGACGTCCACTGCATCCAGGGCGACGAGCACGGTGGCCATCAGGAAGCTGTACAGGCTGCCGAGAACGACGACCGCGAACAGGTTGCGGCTGCGCGCGAGGACGATGACCGTCACGGCCATCAGGATCAGCAGCACGTTGATGATCAGCGCTTCGATGGCGTCACCCCGCTGTCGTCGAGCAGCGGTCGCAGGCCGCGCGCCAGTGCGGCCTGCGCGAGCGCGTGGGTGGCCGTCGGACTGGCGAAGAAGATCAGCAGGGCGATCATCAGCAGCTTCACCGCGACCAGGCTCAGCCCGGCCTGGAGCATCAGGCCGAGCAGGATCAGGCCGCCGCCCAGCGTCTCGATCACGCTGGCGGCGTGCATGCGCGTGTAGAAGTCCGGCATCCGCAGCATGCCGACCCCGCCGACGATGCAGAACAGGCCGCCCGCCACCAGGCAGAACCAGCTCGCCGCATCGAGCACCAGGGTCATCGCCCGTCCTCCGAGTCTCCGCCCGGATCGCCCAGGTTGCCGTAGCGGAAGAACTTGAGCACGGCGATCGTGCCGATCACGTTGAGCAGCCCGTAGACGATCGCCAGGTCGAGGAACTCGGGGCGTCCGGTGAGGAAGCCGATCACGGCGAGCAGCATGACGGCACAGGTACCAATCGTGTTCGCCGCCTGCGCGCGGTCGAACACGGTCGGCCCGAGCGCGGCGCGCAGCAGCGCGAGGACCAGCGTGACGAGGAGCGCGAGGCTGGCCGCCGCGAACATCAGTGGCCCTCGCACGCGCTGACCCGGCGGTCCATCTCGCCGGTGGTGACTCCTTCGGCGCCCGCGCGCGTCAACGCATGCACCAGGAACTCGCCGCCGCTGGTCTGCATCGTGATCGTGCCGGGTGTCAGCGTGATCGAGTTCGCGTGGATGGCGAGCCCGACCGAGGTCTTCTGGCCGGGCCGGAACGAGATGAGCGTCGGGCTGATCGGAAGTCTCGGGTCCACGATGATCTTGCTGACGTCCCATGCCGACTTGACGATCTCCTTCGACAGCCAGCCCCAGTAGCCGACGATGCGCCAGCCGAGCTGGACCGGATGCCCCTCGGCGTCGATGAGGTCCATCCGGGCCGCGAACAGCGCGACCGCCACCGCGCTGGCAAGGCCGGCCGACAGCAGGAACGGCGTGAAGTAGCCGGACAGCGTCACCCAGAAGAGGAACAGGAAGGCGACCGCGCTCGCCAGGCGTAACAGGGTGGGCTTGTTCACGGGCGGCCGGGTTCCGCTCAGTCGTTGGATGCGATGACGATGTGGACCCGGTAGGGTCCGTGCGCTCCCAGCACGATGGTCTGCTCGATGTCACCCGTGCGCGACGGTCCGGACACCATGTTGATCGCCCGCGGCATCATGCTGGCTACTCCGCCGCGCTCCTTGCGCAGCAGTTCGAAGGCATCTTCCATGCCCGCCACGATGCGGGATGCCGGCACCACGGCGATGTGCGTCTCCGGCAACAGGTGGGTGGAAGCCGGCGTGTCGGCACCCGACGTCAGCACCAGCGTCCCGGTCTCGGCGAGTGCGCAGAAGCAGCCGGTGATCCCGACCAGATCGGCGCCCTGCGACTCGTCCCTGCGGGGCGGGCGGGCCTCGACCTCCAGGCCGGCCGGCGCCCAGCCGAGCCCGGCGAGTTGCGGCCACACCACGGCGCGCGGCGCGAGGCCCTGCGCCGCCAGGTAGCGCACCACCGCCGCCGGAGCGTCTTCGAGTGTGGCCACCTCGTCGACCGTGCTCGCCATCCGCTCCGCCATCTGGCGGAAGTGGTGCTTCAGGTCGCCCGTGAGTGCCGGCCGCGGGCCCTGCGGATGACGGCTCAGGTAGTCCTCGGCCTGCAGGCGCTCCGGGTCGCTGGAGGGACCCGAACGTCGCTGGTTGGTGCGGATCCGCTGGAGGATCGCCGCGCGCGCCTTGCCGGTATCGAAACTCATCGCTGGGCCTTTCGGACGTAGGTGTCGATGCGGCGCACGCCCTCCTCGATCGCCGCCTCGCTGGCAGCATACGAGAAGCGGATGTGCTGCCCGTCGCCCTCGACGCGCGGACCGAAGTGGATGTCGGCGAGGACCGCGACGCCCGCCTCGTGCAGCAGGCGCCGGCGCAGTTCCTCGGAGTCCTTCGCACCGATCCGCGCGCACGCCTCGGTCACGTTCGGCCACGCATAGAACGCTCCACCGGGCGACGCGCAGCGGAAGCCGGGCACGCCGTTGAGCAGGCGCACGATGAGGTCACGGCGCGAATGGAAGCTCGCCTTCATCCGGTCGGCGTCCGCCTGCGGGCCTGTCAGGGCCGCCAGCGCCGCCCACTGGCTGATCTGCGAGGCGCACGACTCCGTGTTGGTGATCCAGCGCGTGAAGACCGGCGCCAGCGCCGCATTGGCGGTGAACCCGATGCGCCAGCCCGTCATCGCGTACGTCTTCGAGGCCCCGTCGGAGATGATGGTGCGCTCGCGCATGCCGGGCAGCGTGGCGATCGACACGAAGTCGCCGTCGTACACCAGCTTGCTGTAGATCTCGTCCGCGTACACCCATACCTGCGGGTGCGCACGCAGAACATCGGCGATCGCGTCGAGGTCGCGGCGCGTCAGCAACCCGCCCGTCGGGTTGTGCGGCGTGTTCAGGATCAGCATCCGCGTCTTCGGGCCGATCCGCGCCGCCAGTTCGCCCGGGTCGAACGCGAACGAGCGCGCTTCCCGCAGCGGCAGCCCGACCGGCACCGCACCGTTGGCGACGATCTGCGACTCGTAGATGGGGAATCCCGGTACCGGGAAGATCACCTCGTCGCCGACGCCGTAGTCCGTGACCGATGCGATGGCGTACCCGATGAAGGGCTTGGCACCGGCGCCCACGACGACTTCGTCCGGATCGATCTCGATGCCACGCAGCGCGCCCATCGACCGCGCCGCCGCGGCGCGTAGTTCGTCGATACCCGCCGAGGGCGTGTACCCGTGCTTGCCACCGCGCACGGCGGCGACCGCGGCATCCTGGATGTGTGTCGGCGTCGGGAAGTCCGGCTGCCCGATGCAGAAGGACACGATGTCCTTCCCTTCGCGGATCAGGCGATTGACCTCGGCGAGGACGACAAACGCGTTTTCAGTGCCCAGCGCGCTGGCACGACGGGAGAGGTTTGGCATGGCGCGGCGATTATATGAGGGGGAACCCGTTCAGCGGCTCATCCACGCCCGCACGCAGGCGCGAGCCAGCGCATCCGTCGAATCGACGCAGCGGTCCCGCAGCGTCGACTCGATCGAATCCAGGGCGATGGGCAACTCGGTGCAGGCAAGCACAACGACTGCGGCCCCTTCGTCGAGCAACGCCGCGATCGCCGGCTCGAGCAGCCGTCCCCCCTCGCGCGTGGCGCCGCGCTTGACCGCATCGATGGCCGGCTGCACGGCCCGGTCGTAGGTCGCGTCGTCGGGAACGGCGAGCCGAATGCCGCGATCGGCGAGTCGCGCCTCGAACACGCGCGATTGCAGCGTGGCGCGGGTGGCGACGACCGCGATATCGCGCGCGCCGGCCGGCAGGCGTTCGGCCACGGCATCGACGATGTGGACGAACGGCACCGGACAGCCGTCGACGAGCCCCGCGTACCAGTGATGCGCGGTGTTGCATGGCATCGCCAGCAGCGTCGCGCCGGCCGCCAGCAGGCGGTCGCGGGCGGCGAGCAGCGCCGGCAGCGGGGACGCGCCGCCGCGCAGGATCGCGCCTGGCCGCGAAGGCACCTGCGGCACCGAGTGGATGAGCACGGGGATGTGCTCCTCGTCGGTCGCCGCCGGGGTGGCGTCGATCAGCTTGCGGAAGAAGTCCGCCGTCGCGAGCGGCCCCATGCCGCCGATGACGCCCAGCATCGCCTACAGGCCCAGCCGTTCGGCCCACCCGTGCACATAGCCGAACAGGCCGACCGCGCCGCCGGTGTGCAGGAACACGATGTTCTGTCCGCGCGTGAACTGGCCCTTGCGGACCAGGTCGATCAGGCCCGCCATCGCCTTGCCGGAGTACACCGGGTCCAGCAGGATGCCTTCCGTGCGCGCCACCAGCTCGAGCGCTTCCATCATGCCCGGCGTCGGCAGGCCGTAGCCCTCACCGACGTAGTCGCAATTCGCCACGACACGCTCACGCACCACCGCCCCGGGCACGCCGAGCAGCTCCGCCGTGCGGGCGGCGAGCGCATAGACCTTGTCTTCCTGCACCGGCTTCGGAGCGCGCACACCGACGCCGAGCACCGGAATGCCGGCACGCGAGCCCTCGAGGCCGACGAGCAGGCCGGCCTGGGTGCCGGTACTGCCGGTGGCATGGACCAGCAGGTCGATGTCGAGTCCGACGACGTTGGCCTGTTCGGCCAGTTCGAGCGCGCAGGTGACATAACCGAGCGCGCCGACCGGATTCGATCCGCCGCCCGGGATCACGTACGGCGTGCGCCCCTGTGCCTTCAGTTCCTCGGCCAGTTGCGCCATCGCGGCATCCATGTCGGTGCCGGCGGGCACGTGGCGCACGTTGGCGCCGAGCAGCCGATCGAGGACCACGTTGCCGGACTTGCGATAGTCCTCGTGCTTGTAGCCGGTGCGGTCCTCGAGAATGATCTCG
>JAOUJD010000348.1 GCA_029883565.1 Burkholderiaceae bacterium | reverse complement strand
ACTGTTCGAGTTCCGGGTGATGCAGACGGATCCCAACTTCGCGAACTACCTGTACCAGCCGGACACCGGGCGGCTGGTGCTGCTCGACTTCGGTGCCACGCAGGAGTTCCCGGAGGAGTTCGTCGAGAAGTTCCGCCGCATCACCCGGGCCATCATCGTGCGCGACCGCGCGACGATCGCCGAGCAGGCGATGGCCATCGGCTACGTGGAGCGCGGCGCTTCGCGCGATCGAATCGAGGCGGCGGTCGACGTCATCCTGCTCGTGTGCGAGCCGTTGCACTTCCGGGGCCGCTACGATTTCGGCGCGTCCGACCTTCCCGGGCGAGCGCGCGACCTCGGTTTCGAACTGGTGTTCCGGCAGGGTCTGCTGAAGGCGCCGCCGCCCGAGACGATATTCCTGCACCGCAAGCTGGCCGGCATATATCTGCTGGTGGCCCGCCTGGGCGCCAGGATGGATGTCCGCAAGCTGGTCCAGCCCGTCCTCGACAGGCCGGATGCCTAGACGATCCTGACGCTCAGGTTCGGCAGGCCGTCGATGCCGCACTCGATCACGTCGCCGCGCACCACCGGCCCGACGTTTTCCGGCGTGCCTGAATAGATGATGTCGCCCGCGGCGAGTTCGAACGCCTCGGACAACTTGCTGATCTGCTCCGCGACGCTCCAGATCATCTGGTTCAGGTTCGCGTTCTGCTTCGTCTGGCCGTTCACCTTGAGCCAGATCGCGCCCTTGGTGTAGTGGCCGGTCTGGGCCACGAGATGCAGCGGGCCGATCGGCGCGGAGCGATCGAAGCTCTTGCCGATCTCCCAGGGCTTCTTCTGGTCGCCCATCGCCCGCTGCAGGTCGCGTCGCGTCATGTCGAGGCCCACCGCGTAGGCGTAGACGCAGTCGAGCGCCTTGTCGACCGGAATCTCGCGGCCGCCGCGGTGCAGGGCGGCGACCAGTTCCACTTCATAGTGGTAATTCTTCGTCAGCGACGGATAGGGATGGTCCGCGACCGTCCCCGGGGCGACGTTCTGGATCGCATCGGTGGGCTTCTGGAAGAAGAACGGCGGCTCGCGCGTCGGATCGGACCCCATCTCGCGCGCATGCGCCGCGTAGTTCCGCCCGATGCAGTAGATGCGTCGCACCGGGAACTGCAGGTCGGAGCCGGCGACCGGGATGTAGGTGTCGGCGACGGAGAACGGTGTCTTCGGCGAACCCTGCGCCGTGGCGCCGGTGGCGCAGCCGGCCAGCGCGCCCACCCCGAGTGCGGCGGCGGACTGCAGTGCGGCGCGGCGACCGGCCGTGCGGAGCGTCGTATCCATGGTGATGTCCCCTTGATGAGTTGTGCTTGTCGTGAGCAGCGGCCGGTCGGTGCGCTCGCGGATCAGGCGCGCGCCGGCCGTGCGGTGGCGATCAATATCACACCCGCGGCAGCCAGCGCGAGGGCCAGGGCGTGCAGGCCGGTGAAGTGTTCGCCGAGCAGGAAGACGCCGACCGCGGTGGCGGCGATCGGCAGAGCCACGGTGAAGACGCCTGCCTGGTTCGCCGGCACGTGCTTCAGGCCCGACACCCACATCCACACGGAAAACAGGCCCGCCGCCAGCGAGTAGAAGAGCAGCAGCGTCCACAGGCCCGGACCGAGGTTCCCGAGGTCGGCCTGTGTCAACTGCCACAGCCCGAGCGGCGCCATCAGCGTCAGTCCCCAGACGTTGATCAGCGCGGAGACGCGCAATGCAGTGCGCGTGGCCGCGAGGCGCTTGCCGAGGATGACGTAGCTGGCCTCGCACACGACGGCGCCGAACATCAGCAGGTTGCCGAGCAGGGCCTGCTGCATGCCGGTGGCCTGGGGCGCCTTCGCGAACTGCAGCAGAACGATGCCGAGCACCGCCAGCCCGATTGCCCACAGGGTCCGCGCTGTCAGCCGCTCGCGCAGGAACACGCGCGACAGCAGCGCGACGACCGCCGGCAACGTCGCGAGGATCACGCCGGCTGCCGTCGCAGTGGTGCGCTGGATGCCCGACAGCATGCAGATCGAGAAAAGGAAGTTGCCGAAGAATGACATCAGGAACAGCCACCGGTGCTCTTCGCGCGACAGCACGGGTTCGCCGGCGGCGCGTGGTGTCCACGGCAGCATGGCAACGCCGCCGATCGCGAAGCGCAGGAAGGCCAGCGCGAACACTGGAATCGCCGCCACCAGGGGCTTGGACAGCGCCACGTAGCTGCCGACCAGCGTCATCGACGCGGTCAGCAGCAGGTACGCGGTGAAGCGGCTCGGGGCTTGCATCGCGGCGACGATACCGGAGGCCCCGCGACCGCCTTTCAGGCCGGCTCGCGCGCCTCGCCGAGCGCTTCCGTCGCGCCGTACTCACTCGCCAGGAAGCGTTCTCCCTCTTCCAGCACGAAGTAGCGGAACGCCTCGGCGGGCGGCGAAAGCGTCTTCGCCAGCGTGTTGACGACGTACCAGCGCTTCAGCACGGGCAGGCCTTCGATGTCGGGGACCGCGAGGAGGCCCGCCTTGCGTTCGAACGCAAGGCGGGCCTCCTC
>JAOUJD010000084.1 GCA_029883565.1 Burkholderiaceae bacterium | reverse complement strand
GTCTCCAGGGGTTTTTTTCTCTTTGAATCATGCACTTGGACAGACTTGCCGCAAACTGGTTCGCATATGGAGGCAAACGGCGACAGCTCAAGCCCTGACGGTACTAACCCGGGCGCTACAGGGGCCACCGCGCGGCACCGCTAGAATTTCGGTTTCCGTCGACGAGCTCCAGCTTCCATGGCCACCTCTTCCGTCGAGCGCGCGAACGCGCGCCCGATCCCGCCCGTTCCGCGCCTGATCTTCGCCACGCGCTGGCTGCAGCTGCCGCTGTACCTCGGGCTGATCCTCGCCCAGGCCGTCTACGTGTACCACTTCTGGGTCGAGCTGGTGCACCTGGTCGAAGCTGCGCTGGGCAACAAGGACGCGCTGGCACTGCTCGTGAAGAGCATCGGGTACCAGTTGCCGGAAATCCGGGACGCCGCCGGCGCCGTGATCGGCCACGAACCGCCAGCGTTCAATGAAACGGTGATCATGCTCGTCGTCCTGGCGCTGATCGACGTAGTGATGATCTCGAACCTGCTGATCATGGTGATCGTGGGCGGCTACGAGACCTTCGTGTCGAGGATGTACCTCGAAGGCCATCCCGACCAGCCCGAGTGGCTGTCTCACGTGAACGCCAGTGTGCTCAAGGTCAAGCTCGCCACCGCGATCATCGGTATAAGTTCGATCCATCTCCTGAAGACCTTCATCAACGCCCAGAACTACTCCGAGAAGGTGTTGATCGCGCAAACGGCGATCCACATCACATTCCTGCTGTCCGCCATGGCGGTGGCGTCCACGGACCGGCTGATGCAGGCGCCGGGTCGCATCCGCGAAAAGGACAGGGACAGGGACGCACATTGAGGCCAACATGACACTCATCCGCAAAGCCGATCTCGTCGAAAGCGTCGCCGGGGCATTGCAGTACATCAGTTACTACCACCCTGCCGACTACATCAGCCACCTCGCACGCGCCTACGAAAGCGAGCGCAGCGAAGCGGCGAAGGACGCCATCGCCCAGATCCTGACCAACTCACGGATGTGCGCCGAGGGCCACAGGCCCATCTGCCAGGACACGGGCATCGTCAACGTGTTCCTGAAGGTAGGCATGGACGTGCGCTGGGACGGCTTCGACGGGTCGCTCGAAGACGCGGTGAACGAAGGCGTGCGCCAAGGCTATCTGAACCCCGACAACGTCCTGCGCGCGTCGGTCGTCAATCCGCCGGAGTTCGGACGCAAGAACACGAAGGACAACACGCCGGCGGTGATCAACGTGCAGATCGTGCCGGGCAGCACGGTCGAAGTGATGGTCGCGGCGAAGGGCGGCGGCTCGGAGAACAAGAGCAAGTTCGTCATGCTGAACCCGAGCGACTCGATCGTCGACTGGGTCCTGAAGACCGTGCCGACGATGGGCGCGGGCTGGTGTCCGCCGGGCATGCTCGGCATCGGTATCGGCGGCACCGCGGAGAAGGCGATGCTGATGGCCAAGGAGTCGTTGATGGACGACATCGACATGTACGAGCTCCTGCAGCGGGGACCGAAGACAGACGAGGAGAAACTGCGGGTCGAACTCTACGAGAAGGTCAACGCTCTCGGCATCGGCGCCCAGGGCCTGGGCGGCCTGACGACTGTGCTCGACGTCAAGATCAGGATGTACCCGACCCACGCCGCGTCCAAGCCGGTGGCGATGATCCCGAACTGCGCCGCTACGCGCCACGCGCACTTCGTACTGGACGGGTCCGGCCCGGCGTATCTCGACCCGCCCTCGCTCGACTCGTGGCCGAACGTCAACTGGCAGCCTGATGCGCAGAAGAGCACGCGCGTGAACCTCGACACGCTGACGAAGGCTGAAGTCGCGTCGTGGAAGCCCGGGCAGACCCTGCTGCTGAACGGCAAGATGCTCACGGGCCGCGACGCCGCCCACAAGCGGATCCAGGACATGCTGGCCAAGGGCGAGAAGCTCCCGGTCGACTTCACCAACCGGGTGATCTACTACGTCGGACCGGTCGATCCGGTACGGGACGAGGTGGTCGGCCCCGCCGGCCCGACGACTGCCACCCGCATGGACAAGTTCACGGAAATGATGCTCGCGGACACCGGCCTGATCGCTATGATCGGCAAGGCCGAACGCGGCCCGGTCGCGATCGAGGCCATCAAGAAGCACAAGAGCGCGTATCTGATGGCCGTCGGCGGCGCAGCCTATCTGGTCGCGAAGGCGATCAAGGGTGCGCGCACGGTCGCCTTCGCCGACCTCGGCATGGAAGCGATCTACGAGTTCGATGTGCGCGACATGCCGGTGACGGTCGCGGTCAGCGCCGACGGCACGTCCGTGCACCAGACCGGGCCGAAAGAATGGCAGGCGAAGATCGGGAAGATTCCCGTCACGGTCGCGTAACGTGAGACCGGCCTCCCGAATGGTTCCGGCGTCGTACGGACGCCCGCGACCGTGGAGATCCTGATGCCGGTGCGCTTGCTGCGCAGCCTCCTCGCCGCGGCACTGGCCGCGCTGCTCTGCCTGGTGTCAGCCACCTCGCTTGCGCAGCCGGCAAAGCCGGTGCGGATTCTCGTCGGCTTCCCGGCCGGCGGCGGCACGGACGGAATAGCGCGAACCCTCGCCGAGCATCTGAAGGACGCGCTCGGCGTGCCGGTGATCGTCGAGAACCGCGCTGGCGCTGGCGGCCAGATCGCGGCGCAGGCGCTGAAGTCCGCCCCGGCCGACGGCTCCACCTACTTCATCTCGCACGACCACACGATCTCGATCCTGCCACTCGTGATGAAAAACCCGGGCTTCGACCCGGTACGCGACTTCACGCCAGTCGCTGGCTTTGCGACGTTCGTCAACGCGCTGGCGGTCGCTCCGGGCACCCCGGCGAAGAGCTTCAACGACTACGTGAACTGGATTCGAGGCCAGGGCGGCAAGTCGGCCGTTGGAGTGCCCGCGCCGGCCTCGGTGCCGGAGTTCCTGGTGAAGGTCATCGCGGAGAAATACAGGCTCGATCTCGTTGCCGTGCCGTACCGTGGCAGCGCACCGATGATGGCCGACCTGCTGGCAACCCAGATCCCCGCAGGCGTCGCCTCGGTGCCGGAGTTCGTCGAAAACCACAAGGCCGGAAAGCTGCGTGTGCTTGCGGTCCTCGGCGACAGGCGGCAGGCTGTGCTGCCCGATGTGCCGACGTTCGCCGAACTCGGCCTCGCGGGTTTCGAGGACGTCCCGTACTACGCCTTCTTTGCGCCCGCCGGCACGCCCAAGTCGGAACTCGACCGGTTCTCCGCCGCGCTCGCGAAGGTGATCGCGATCCCCGAGGTGAAGGACAAGCTCACTTCATGGGGACTGGCCGTCGGCCTGATGCCGCAGCAGCAACTCGCGGCGCGCGAGCAGGCCTACGCGCAGACCTGGTCCAGGATCATCAAGGCAAGCGGCTTCCAGCCGCAGTGACCGCGACCGGAGCGCCGCGCCTCAGCGGCTGAACACGCCCGTCGACAGATAACGGTCGCCGCGGTCGCAGACCACGAACACGATCGTCGCGTCTTCGACCTCTGCCGCCACGCGCAGCGCCACCGCAAGCGCGCCGGCCGCCGAAACGCCGCAGAAGATCCCCTCTTCGGCGGCCATGCGGCGCGCCATCGTCTCGGCGTCGGCCTGCGACACCAGTTCCACCCGGTCGACTCGTTTCGGATCGTAGATCTTCGGCAGGTACGCCTCCGGCCACTTGCGGATTCCGGGGATCTGGGAACCTTCCGCTGGCTGTGCGCCGACGATCTGCACGGCCGGGTTCTTCTCCTTCAGGTAGCGCGACACCCCCATGATCGTCCCGGTCGTGCCCATCGCGCTGACGAAATGCGTCACCGTCCCGCCCGTGTCGCGCCAGAGCTCGGGGCCGGTTGTCTCGTAGTGCACGCGTGGGTTGTCGGCGTTCGCGAACTGGTCGAGCACCTTGCCTTCCCCGCGCGCCTGCATCTGCGCCGCAAGGTCGCGCGCGTACTCCATGCCGACGGCCTTGCCGTCACCCGCAGCCGGCGTCAGGATCAGTTCCGCGCCGTACGCCGTCATGCTCGCCCTGCGCTCGGCTGACAGGTTGTCCGGCATGATCAAGGTCATCCGGTAGCCCTTCATCGCAGCGATCATCGCGAGCGCGATCCCGGTGTTGCCGCTGGTCGCCTCGATCAGGCGGTCGCCGGGCCGGATCTCTCCGCGCTCCTCGGCCCGGCCGATCATCGACAGGGCCGGCCGGTCCTTCACCGATCCGCCCGGATTGCTGCCCTCGAGCTTGCCGAGGATGACATTGCCGCGACGCGCGTTGTCTGCTCCTGGAATGCGCTGCAGCCGCACGAGCGGCGTATTGCCTATCGTTCCGTCGATCGACGGGTAGATGGCGCCGCCCATCACTTCAGTTCCGCGCGGTCAGGCAGCATCGATTTCCTCGATACGGCGCGGCGGATAGGTGTCCCACCCCGTGCACCCGGGGCAGTTCCAGTGATATTCACGGGCGCGGAATCCGCAACGCGTGCAGCGGTAGCGCGCGAGCTTGCGCGTCTGGGCACGCAGCAGCGAGGTGAGCAACTGCAGTTCGGCGTCGTCCTTGTTCGTCGCGAGCCGGGTCTCGAGCAGGCGCTCGAACCCCAGCAGCGATGGATGACGGCGCAGTTCCTCGCCCACCAGCGCCTCCGCGGCCACGTGACCTTCCCAATCGTTCAGCCGCTTCTGCGCCACGTCGAGCAGGTCGATCGAAGGCGTGTCGAGCAATGCCCGACGCAGCCAGTTGGTCGCGCCAGCGCGGTCACCCGCCGCGTCCATCGCGTCGGCGACTCGCGCGGCGATCAGCGGCAGGTGCTGTGGCGAAGCAGCCTCGACCCGCTGCCACTGGCGCAGCGCCTGTTCGCCGTGCCCCTGCTTGATCGCCAGATCGCCGGCAAGGATCAGCGCGCGAACGGACTTGCGATCGGCCGACAGCGCGTCGTCGATTGCCTTGTGTGCCTGGTCGAACTGGCCGCCTTCCAGCGCAGTCGAGGCCAGTTCGCAGAAGAAGTGCGAAATCGCCACGTTGTGCGACTCGCCCGCTTCGCGCTCGAGCAGCCGTGCGCAGTCCACGGCCTTGAGCCATTCACGCTCCATCTGGTAGATGCGCAGCAGGGCACGTAACGCGTCGAATCGGTAATGCCTGTCCTCGAGGAGCCGCGTGAAGGCGTCTTCGGCGCGGTCGAGCAAGCCGCCCTTCAGGTAATCCTGGCCCAGTTCGACCAGCGCCTGGGCACGCGCGTTCGCCGGCAGGTCGGAGCGGTTCAGCAGGTGGGTATGGATGCGCACCGCGCGGTCGAACTCGCCGCGACGCCGGAACAGGTTGCCCAGTGCATGGTGGAGCTCGATTGTCTCCGGGTCGAGTTTCACTACCTCGATGAATGCATCGATCGCCTTGTCGTGCTGGTCGTTGAGCAGCAGGTTGAGCCCGCGGAAATAGGAACGCGGCAGGCCCGCCTGGTCGGACTCCCGCGCGCGGGACTCGAAGCCGCGCGCCAGCCAGCCCGCCGCGAACAGCAACGGCAGCGCGAGCAGGTACCAGAACTCGAACTCGATCACTCCCGGTCCCCCGTTCCGAGTTCCGCGACCGCCCCGGATTGTCGTGCGGCGCTCAGATCGCGCTCCGCGACGGCATCGGGCTCCCGCATCACGGGCAGCGTGGCTCGCAGTCGGGTCAGCTCCCGCCGCGTCCTGTAGACCGGCAGTGCGAGCGCGAGCGCGCCCAGCAGAGCGCCGAGGGCAACGCAGACGAGCATGACCACGATCAGGGGCACCCGGTCGAGCGTGAAGTCGGCGCTGAATCGCACCGGGACCGGGGTGGTGTTCTTCAGCGCGAACCACAGCACGAGCAGGAAGAAACCAAGCTTCACCACCCAAGCGAGAAGCCGCATGCCTCCCTCCGTCTCGAAAGGCGACATTGTAGGGAAGCCGGGCGGGCCTCGTCCGCGCGGCCCGCTTGGGCCAGGCCAAAAAAAAGGCCGCGAGCACGCTCGCGGCCTCCAGGTTGCATCGCCAGCGACGCCGGCCCGGGTCTATTCATCGCCTTCGTCGAGCCCGTCGCCGGCATCGTCGATCGGCGAATCATTCCCATCGACCCGCTCGCGCAGTTCCTTGCCGGCCTTGAAGTGAGGCACGTACTTGGCCGGAACCTGGACGCGGTCGCCGGACTTGGGATTGCGACCGACCCGGGGTGGCCGATAGTTCAGGGCGAAGCTGCCGAAGCCGCGAATCTCGATGCGCTGCCCACCGGCCAGCGCATCGGTCATCGCGTCAAGCATCGTGTTGACCGCCTCGTCGGCATCGCGCGCGACCAGCCGCGGGTTGCGTTCCGCGAGCCGCGCGATCAGTTCCGACTTCGTCATGGTCTTCATGACCCGGCCTCGTCCCTGGTTTGGTCGTCCCCGATCGGTCGTCTACTTGGTCTGCGTGTCGAGCTTGGCCTTCAGCAGCGCGCCGAGGTTGGTCGTCCCGGTCTGCGCCTCGGCCTGCATCCGCTCCATCGTCGCCGCGGTTTCGGCATTATCCCGGGCCTTGACCGACAGGTTGATGTTGCGGTTCTTGCGGTCGACATTGATGATCATCGCGGTGACGGAATCGCCCTCCTTGAGGTGATTGCGCGCGTCCTCGACGCGGTCGGCGGCGATCTCGGATGCCCGCAGGTAGCCCTCGACGTCGTTGCCAAGATCGACCACGGCGCCCTTCGCATCGACCGACTTCACGGTGCCGTTGATCAGGCTGCCCTTCTCGTGGCCGGCGGCGTAGTTGTTGAACGGGTCGCCCGACATCTGCTTCACGCCCAGGGAGATGCGCTCGCGCTCCGTATCGATCGCAAGCACCATCGCCTCGATCTCGTCGCCTTTCTTGTACCGGCGAACCGCTTCCTCGCCCGGCTCGGACCAAGACAGGTCGGACAGGTGGACCAGGCCGTCGATACCGCCCGGCAGGCCGATGAACACACCGAAGTCGGTGATCGACTTGATGGCGCCCGAGACCTTGTCGCCCTTCTTGTGGGTCTGCGCGAAGTCGTCCCACGGGTTCGGCTTGCACTGCTTCATGCCCAGCGAAATCCGGCGTCGCTCTTCGTCGATTTCCAGCACCATGACCTCGACTTCGTCGCCCAGCTGGACGACCTTCTTCGGGTCGACGTTCTTGTTCGTCCAGTCCATCTCGGACACGTGCACCAGGCCCTCGATCCCGGCCTCGATCTCGACGAACGCGCCGTAGTCGGTGATGTTGGTGACCTTGCCGAACAGGCGGGTGCCCTGCGGATAGCGGCGGCCCAGCCCGACCCACGGGTCCTCGCCAAGCTGCTTGACGCCCAGCGACACGCGGTTCTTTTCCTGGTCGAACTTCAGGACCTTGGCCGTGATTTCCTGGCCAACCTGCACCACCTCGCTCGGATGGCGCACGCGGCGCCACGCCAGGTCGGTGATGTGCAGCAGGCCGTCGATGCCGCCGAGGTCGACGAACGCACCGTAGTCGGTGATGTTCTTGACCGTACCCTTGACGACGGCACCTTCCTTGAGGTTCTCGAGCAACTTCGCGCGCTCCTCGCCCATGTTGGCCTCGACCACCGCACGGCGGGAGACCACGACGTTGTTGCGCTTGCGATCGAGCTTGATGACCTTGAACTCGAGGGTCTTGCCCTCGTACGGCGTGGTGTCCTTGACCGGGCGAGTGTCGACCAGCGAACCGGGCAGGAAGGCGCGGATGCCGTTGGTCATGACGGTCAGGCCGCCCTTGACCTTGCCGGTGATGGTGCCCGCGACCAGTTCACCGCTTTCCAGAGCCTTCTCGAGGTTCATCCACGCGGCCAGGCGCTTGGCCTTGTCGCGCGACAGAATCGTGTCGCCATAGCCGTTCTCGAGCGACTCGATGGCCACGGACACGAAATCGCCGGGCTTGACGTCGAGTTCACCGGCGTCGTTCTTGAATTCCTCGAGCGGGATGTAGGCCTCGGACTTGAGGCCGGCGTTGACGACGACGAAGTTGTAGTCGACGCGGATCACCTCGGCGGTGATCACCTCGCCCTGCTTCATCTCCTGACGATTCAGGCTCTCTTCGAAGAGGGCGGCGAAGCTCTCGCTCTTGCTGCTGCTGCTGGTTTGGGTTGCGACGGATGACATGAAAAAAAGCGATTCCAGTGAGCTCGCTTCGGCATTGCGCCTAGGCGGAGTTGATCAAAGCAGACGGGGGAAATTGAACGGGCTCGCGCTGGTGCCCAGCGCCCGACCCGACGAAGACGTCCCGACTGCACCGTGTGCGACAACGGCCGTCTGCTCAGCCTTCGTCACGCCTTGCATACCAGTCAAGCACCTGGGCCACGACCTCATCGATCGCGAGCCCGGATGAATCGAGCTGGTAGGCATCCTCCGCGGGTTTGAGCGGCGAAGCGGTCCGTTCGGAATCCCGCTGATCACGCGCCCGCAGTTCCTGCGAAAGGAGGTCGATATTAGCTGGAAATCCTTTTTCGATCAACTGCTTATGGCGACGTTCGGCGCGCGCCGCGACGCTCGCCGTCAGGTACACCTTGAGGCAGGCGTCGGGAAACACGACGGTTCCCATGTCGCGCCCGTCCGCCACCAGGCCCGGAGGGCGGCGTCGCGCCCGTTGCAGGTCGAGCAGGGCCTGCCGGACGGCGGGGTGAACCGCGACCTGCGAGGCAGCCCGGCCAATCTCCTCACGCCGGATCGCATCGGTGACGTCGACGCCGTCGAGTTCGACCCGGCCGGCCCTGAAACGGGGCTCCAGCGCCGACGCCACGGCGGCCAGGGCCGGACCGTCGTCGGTCCGGACCCCGTCGGCCAGCGCCCGCCAGGCCAGGAGTCGGTACAGCGCACCGCTGTCCAGATAGTGGAACCCGAGCGACCCGGCAACGCGTTCCGCGATCGTGCCCTTGCCGGAAGCGGTAGGACCGTCGATGGCGATGACCGGCGGCGCTGCACTCATCGGACAGCTATCGGGGCGATCGGAACAATCAAATGGACCGGAAACGCGCGCATTCGTACCGTCTCGTCCAAGAGAACACGGAGCAGACCATGCGCATGCCCCTTTCCCTCAGCCTGACCAAGACCGCGACGTTCGCAACCGTCCACTTCAGCGTTGCGTTCGGCGTGGCCTACCTGCTGACCGGGAGCGCCGCGATCGCCGGCGCAATCGCCCTCGTCGAGCCGATCGCCAACACGGTGGCGTACTTCGTTCATGAGCGGGCCTGGTCCCGAGTCCGCTGGGCCGCGCCGCCTGTCAGCGCCGCAAGCCGCTCGAAATAGTCCGGGAAGGTCTTCGCAACGCACTTCGGATCCCGCACGTGGACCGGCAGCCCGGCTGCGGCGGCAAGCGAGAAGCACATCGCGATGCGGTGGTCGTCATAGGTGTCGATCGTCGCCTCCAGCCAGCGTTCCGGCGGAGTCACGCTGAGCCAGTCGGCACCCTCGTCGACGCGCGCGCCCAGCTTGCGCAGTTCCGTCGCCATCGCGGCGATCCGGTCCGTTTCCTTGACCCGCCACGAACCGATGTTGCGCAACGTCGTGGTGCCGTCCGCGAACAGCGCAGCTACCGCGATCGTCATCGCGGCATCCGGGATGTGATTGAAATCCGCATCGATGGCGCGCAGTCGGCCGGCCCCGGGAGCCCTCGCCTCGATGAAGTCTTCGCCGACCTCGACCTCGGCACCCATGGCGGCGAGGGCCTCGGCGAAACGGACATCGCCCTGCACGCTGTCGCGCCCCACCCCCTCGACCCGCACGGGACCGCCGGCGATCGCTCCGAGCGCCAGGAAGTACGACGCGCCGCTGGCATCTCCTTCGACGGCGAAGCGGCCCGGTGAGCGGTACACGCCAGGCGGCACCACGAACCGGCTGCCCTGCTC
>JAOUJD010000346.1 GCA_029883565.1 Burkholderiaceae bacterium | reverse complement strand
CGCCCAGAACTCGCCGTTCTGCTCGCCGAAGTTCAGCAGTTTCCTCAGCTTCAGTCCGATCCAGTTGGCGTCGACCACGCGCATGTCGAGCGAGATCAGCTTGCACAGGCCGTCCAGGACCTTCGGGTACTCGCCCGCCAGCCAGATCGAGTACGGGCGCCGGCTGCCGTCAGGCAGGTGCAGCTCCTTGACGCCGAGCACGAAGTCGTCGCCGGTGTTCGCGTTCGACACGTCCACCGTCCAGCTCATGGTGCCGAGCGGGCCGGCCTTCGGTTCCTTCTTCGAGAACAGCGCGTTCAGCACCGGGGTGGCGTGCTGGTCGATGTCCCGGAACGCGCCGAGCTGCTCGCAGCGCCAGCGCACGATGTTGGCGAACGCCGCCACGACCCCGTTCTGGTACACGCGCTCGCCCGACGGCGGCATCGCCAGCGGGAAGCCCTGCTCGTCGCGCGCCTTGGCCATGGAATCGAGCTTCATCTTGAGCCAGGCCCGGTCCTCGCTGCGCATGTCCATCGACAGCGCCTTGGCGATGGCGCCCAGGCCGCGCGGCTGCTCCGCTCCGTTGACCCATACCTCGAACGGCATCGGCCCGTGGCCGTTGTTGTCGACCTGGCCGATGAAGATCGCGAAGCTTTCCTTGCGCTCGGGGATCTCGACCATGTAGGTCCACGCCATGTTGCCTTCGGCGAGGTCCGGGCGGCCCGGCCACTTCAGGCTCGCCAGCGCCGGCTGCGGTGCGGACGCGAGGCGCACGCGGCGATCCGGGTCGTCCTTGAGGTCCTGCGGCGCGGCGTTGTGCGCCTGCGCCGATTCCTTCTTGACCTCGAGCACCGACCCGATGACGTTGTTCGGCCGGTAGGTGGTGATGCCCTTCAGGTTTGCGTGCCAGGCCTCGAGGTAGAGGTTCTTGAAGTCCTCGAACGGATAGTCCTCGGGGACGTTCACCGTCTTGCTGATCGCCGCGTCGACGAAGGGCTGAACGGCGGCGATCATCTGCATGTGGTCGCGCGCGGACATCTCGAGCGCGCTGACGAACGACGCAGGCAATGCGTCCTCGTCCCCGCCCATGCGCTTGTACAGCCGATACGCGTAGTCCTCGACCGCGTACTCCTGCTTGGTGCCGTCGGGCATGCGCTTCTTGCGCACGTAGGTCCACGAGAACGTGGGCTCGATGCCGCCGGACGCGTTGGCGGCGAACGCCAGCGAGATCGTTCCGGTCGGCGCGATCGACAGCAGGTGCGAGTTGCGGATGCCGTGCACCCGGATCTCGTCCTTCAGCTTGTCGGTCAGGCGCGAGGCGCAGTGCGGCTCGGCCAGGAACTTCTCGGCGTCGAACAGCGGGAAGGCGCCTTTCTCCTTGGCGTTCTCGACCGAGGCTTCGTAGGCGGCGTCGCGCATGGTGCGCGAGATGTCCGACGCCATGCGGCGCGCCGGCTCGCTGTCGTAGCGCAGGTTCAGCATCGTCAGCGTGTTGCCGAGTCCGGTGAAGCCGAGCCCGATGCGGCGCTTGTTGGCGGCTTCCTGCTCCTGCTCGGGCAGCGGCCACAGGGTGGCGTCGAGCACGTTGTCGAGTGCGCGGATTGATACGCGCGTGACGGCGCGGAACTTGTCCCAGTCGAAGCTCGCCGTATCGCTGAACGGATCGTTGACGAAGCGCGTCAGGTTGATCGAGCCGAGGCAGCAGCAGCCGTACGGGGGAAGCGGCTGCTCGCCGCAGGGATTCGTCGCCGCGATGGTCTCGCAGTACGACAGGTTGTTGTCGCCGTTGACGCGGTCGACGAAGATCACGCCCGGCTCGGCGTGGCTGTACGTCGAGGTCATGATCTGGTCGAACAGCGCGCGCGCCTTGGCGGCACGGTAGACCCAGGTGCCGTCCGGCCGCTGGTAGGCCGCCGACTTGTCGAACGGCTCCGCGGCGTGCCACAGCTCGACGTCGCCATCCTCCTCGACCGCCTTCATGAAGGCGTCGGTCACGGCCACGGACATGTTGAAGTTGGTCAGCGAGCCATCGCGCTTGGCGTGGATGAATTCCTCCACATCCGGATGGTCGCAGCGCATCATTCCCATCTGCGCGCCGCGGCGGCTGCCCGCCGACTCCAGCGTCTCGCAGCTCTTGTCGAACACCCGCATGTACGACAGTGGTCCGCTGGCACGCGAGTGGGTTCCATGCACCAGCGCGCCGCGCGGCCGGATCGGCGAGAAGTCGTAGCCGACGCCCCCGCCGCGCCGCATCGTCTCGGCGGCCTGCTGCAGGGCGAGGTAGATCGAAGGCACGCCGTTGCGCACGCCGCTGATCGCGTCGCCGACGGGCTGGACGAAGCAGTTGATCAGCGTGGCCGCGATGCCGGTCCCGGCGGCGGAATTGACGCGCCCGCCCGGGATGAACCCGTCGACCATCGCCTCGTAGAAGCGCTTTTCCCAGAGGTCGCGCAGTTCGGGCTTTTCGACGTGCGCAAGGCCGCGGGCCACTCGCCGACGCACTTCGTCAACCGTCTTCTCGTCGCCCTTGGCGTATTTCTCCAGCAGGACGTCGATCGAGA
>JAOUJD010000347.1 GCA_029883565.1 Burkholderiaceae bacterium | reverse complement strand
GGCTACGACGCCGTGAGCCTGCAGCCCAACTCCGGCGCGCAGGGCGAGTACGCCGGCCTGCTCGCGATCCGTGCCTACCACCGCGCACGCGGGGAAGGGCATCGCACCGTCTGCCTGATCCCCGAGAGCGCGCACGGGACCAACCCGGCGTCCGCGCAGATGTGCGGGATGGAAGTCGTCGTCGTGAAGACCGACCGCGACGGCAACGTCGACATCGGCGACCTCAAGGCCAAGGCCGAGCAGCATGCCGCGAAGCTCGCGGCCCTGATGGTGACCTATCCGTCGACCCACGGCGTGTTCGAGGAAGCGATCGTCGAGATCTGCGACATCGTCCACAGGCACGGCGGGCAGGTCTACACCGATGGGGCCAACATGAACGCCCTGGTGGGCGTGGCCAAGCCCGGCAAGTACGGCTCCGACGTATCGCACCTGAACCTGCACAAGACGTTCTGCATCCCGCACGGCGGCGGCGGGCCGGGGGTCGGACCGGTCGCCGTGAAGTCGCACCTGGCTCCCTACCTGCCGGGACGGCTGGGCGGGGACGATCCGGTCGGGATGGTGAGCGCCGCCAGTTTCGGCAGCGCCAGCATCCTGCCGATCTCGTGGATGTACGTCACCATGATGGGCGCCGCCGGCCTGCGCCGCGCGACGCAGGTGGCGCTGCTGAACGCCAACTACGTCGCGAAGCGGCTCGCGCCGTACTACCCGACGCTGTACGCGGGCCGCAACGGTTTCGTCGCCCACGAGTGCATCCTCGACCTGAGGCCGCTGAAGGACGCAAGCGGCATCAGCGCGGAGGACGTCGCCAAGCGCCTGATGGACTACGGCTTCCACGCGCCGACCCTGAGCTTCCCGGTGGCCGGCACGCTGATGGTCGAGCCGACCGAGTCGGAGCCGAAGGTCGAGCTCGACCGCTTCGTCGAGGCCATGATCGCGATCCATGGCGAGATCGCCGCGGTGCAGGACGGGCGCGTGGACCGCGACGACAACCCCCTGAAGAACGCACCGCACACCGCGTCGATGGTGACGGCGGAAAACTGGGCGCACGACTACGCGCGCGAACAGGCGGCGTTCCCCGTGCCGCACCTGAAGCGGCAGAAGTACTGGCCTCCGGTCGGCCGCGTCGACAATGCCTATGGAGACCGCAACATCATGTGCTCCTGCATTCCGATGTCGGCCTACTCGGACGACGCGACCGACACGGCTGCCAGTACGGCCGCTTGAAAGGCCTCGTTCCCGGCTCGGAGCTGCGCCGTCAGCGCCTGTCCGGCCAGCAACGCGGTGCGCTCCCGAGTTCCGGCTCGGGCGCACCCGATGCCGCGACCGGCGCAGTGAACGGAACCGCCGGCTGATCCGCATTCCTCTGGCGGCACTTCGATTGCGCCGGCAGGCCGGCTTGCGTACCGGAAACTGCTTGCTGACGACACCCAGCGCGTCACTGCGCGCCATTGCGCTGCGGCTCTTAGCAAATTCTTAGCGACTGACTCTGCGGCGCGCCCCTAGACTCCGCCTCCTTCCAGCGCTGGAGTCGGAAAATGAAGAAGGCGGTCAAGTTCATCGGCTGGACGCTTGCCAGCCTCGTCATGCTTGGGCTGGTCGCGGCGTTTGGCGCGAACGTGCTCGCCGAGCGCAAGCTGAACCGCACGATCGATGTGCAGGCCGCAGCGGTGGCGTTCGTGAGCGACGAGGCATCGCTCGTGCGCGGCAAGTACCTGTTCGAATCACGCGGTTGCAGCGAGTGCCACGGTGCGGACGGGGCAGGGAGGCCCGTCATCGACGAGCCGAACGGGCTGCGCGTCTCGTCTCCGAATATCTCCCCAGGTCCCGGCGGAGTGGTATCGAAGTACACCGAGGTCGACTGGGTGCGCACGATCCGCCATGGCGTGAAGCCGGACAAGCATCCGGTGTTCATCATGCCCAGCGAGGACTACAACCGGCTCACCGACACGGATCTCGCGGCAATCGTCGCCTACACGCGCAGTCTGCCGCCGGTACGGGGCGAGGCGGCGCATATCGCGCTGCCACTGCTCATCAAGGCCCTGTACGCGGCAGACGTGATTCCCGACGCCGCGGAGAAGATCGATCACACGCTGCCGCCGGCGCAGGCCGTGGCGGAGGGTCCGACGCCCGAGCACGGCGCCTACGTTGCCAACATGTGCAAGGGCTGCCACGGCGGCTCGTTCAGCGGCGGCCCGATTCCGGGCTCGCCGCCGGACTGGCCTCCCGCTGCCGACCTGACCGCTGCCACGACCTATGCGCGCTATGACAGCCTGGACAAGTTCCGCACGATGCTGCGCACCGGAAAGCGCCCGGACGGCGAGGCGATCAAGGTGATGCCGTTTCCGTCGCTTGGAGCCCTGAACGACACCGACGTCGAGGCGCTGTACGGCTACCTCAGGACGCTGCCCAAGTCTGCCTCTCGGTGAGACCCAGCGCGACGGGAGGGTCCGCCCGGCCTGCCGACCCCCTGGCCCGGGGGGGTCTTGAAATCCCGGCCCACCGCTCCGAATTTGGATGGCATGAGCCGCTCGCCGCGATCC
>JAOUJD010000345.1 GCA_029883565.1 Burkholderiaceae bacterium | reverse complement strand
CGATCATCGGCGCGCTCTCGGGCGCGGGCGACTGGAACACGACGTTCATCATCGGCACCGTGTTCGCGCTGATCGCCACCGCGTGCTGGCTGGTGATCGACCCGGACCGGCGGGTACCGACACGCGCCGTCACGCCAGTCGCGAACGGTGCGCTGGCCTGAACGCCGCGAGATCAATCACGGCGTTTGCGGCCGGGGATCGCGCCGGTGGCTTTTTCTTCCACGGCCCCGCCGTTGCCGCCGGCCTCGGCCTCATCGATGGCTGGTTCGATGTGCTTGGCTGCCACGCCAGAACACTTGCAAGTCCCTGCAGACTTTGGTTCTCGCGCAATGCATCGCCGAGCCGATGAATTCCTTGCGGGCCTTCGCGGTACCTGAACCCGAGACCCAACGCGGCTCAGGAGGACAGCGTGGCGACAAGTACGGACGAAGCGACTCGGTGCAGCGACCTAGACTGTCGGGTCAGTCCATGTGTATGGAGATTCCGATGAGCAGTGGCAATGGTTCCCGGTCCGGCGCCGGCGCCCGTGTCCTCGCCGTCGCGGTCGCGGCGCTGCTGCCAACACTGGCCGGCGCGCAGGTATCCCCGGCCAGCCAGTCGGCGGCGGACTGGCAGTTTGGCGCGTCCATTTACGGCTATCTGCCGACCCTCAAGTCCGAGACCAGCTTTCCGATCACCGGGGCTTCGGAAGAGTTCGCGCTCGACGCGAACGCGATCCTCGATAACCTGAAGATGACGTTCATGGGCGCGTTCGAAGCGCACGACGGCAGCTGGGGTGTCTTCACGGATGTGTTGTATGTCGACCTGGGCAATACCAAGTCCAACACGCACGATTTCACGATAGGCGACAGCGGACTGCCTGCTGGCGCGACCGCCAAGGTGAGCATCGACATCAAGAGCTGGGCGTGGACGACCGTGGGTGAGTACCGGGTAACCGCGGAGCCCGCCTACACGCTGGACGTGCTTGCGGGCGTGCGCTACCTCGACATCAACTCGCGGTTGGACTGGTCGATCACGGGTGATCTGGGGGAGATCCCGGCTCCCGGCCGTTCCGGCAGCTCCAAGGCCGGCGGCAGCAATTGGGATGCCCTCGTCGGGGTCAAGGGGCAGTTCAATTTAGGTGAGGGCAGTCCGTGGTCCTTGCCGGTCTATCTCGACGTGGGCACGGGCGAGTCTGACCTGACCTGGCAGGGAGCCATCGGCGTCAGATACGCATTCCGGTGGGGCGACGTCAGCGCCATGTGGCGCTACCTTGGGTACCAGTTCAAGGACAGCCAGATTGAGGACCTGAGCATGAACGGGCCCTTGCTCGGAGCCACGTTCCGCTGGTAGCCATGCGCCGTCATCAACCGGATCGCCTCTCAATATCGAGGATGGCTTGACGGTCGGGGGTGCCCGCGAGCAGTGCCGTTTGCACGAGGCTCGCGACGCTGGCTATTGCTTGAGATGTGCAAGGGCAGACAGGAATAGATCAGGCGCGACCCGCAGCACGCCGGTGAATGGGCCGTCCATCTCCAGCACGAGAAACAAGGCACTGCCCACGGATACCGCGCAAAGGAACAGTACCGAAATGACCATCGTGTTGCGCGGTGCGAACAGCCCGTAGCTCGTGAAGGTGATCGTGAGCCAGAAGAGCAGAATCACCAGGAACACCATCGGAACCAGGTGCCGGGTGCCACCCAGCACGAACCACCGCGTCTGCAGCAGCACTTCCGTCTGCTCGACGGCGCGAGACTGAAGGGCCCGCTGGAGGTCATTCCCGGGGCGCAGGCCGCGGATCTCGTCGGCCAGCCGTTCCACCATCGAACCGACTTCGGAGCGAGTCGGGTCGAGTCGAATGGGCTCAGACGAGCCCTCCGGCCAGATCATGCGTATCCGGGTCTCAAGCGCTTCCTGCAGATGCCGGCGTATCGGTGTGGAATCGGTGCCGTAACGCCTGAGCGTGCTGTCGAGCGCCAGGACCTGCATGGCGGTCTCCTTTACCGCCGAATCCATGGCGTCGAACGAGTTCTTGGCGGACGCGGTGACGAGACCAAGTACCAAGGCAGTCATCGTGGCGATGAACCCGACGCCGACCTTGATCGTGTCCTTCGACTCGCCGTCAAGGTAATGCGGCGGCAGGCGTGCGCGTAACCATAAGCCGGCCAGCGCGGCGCCGAACGTCAAAGCGAAGGTCAATGCACCGACGATCGTGGGATTCACAGCTTCACCTCCGCTCTTTCGCGGCTCGAGACCTGCGCCTTCGGCGAGCGGCGAAGTTCAGAAGTGCCATTTGGCCACAAACCCGACGGCGTCGAGCGTCTCCGCCTCTGGCAGGCGGTCGACCTGTCGGGCCAGATGGATTTCGTCGCGGAAGTGCTCGTTCACCGTGACTTCAGGCCCGACCTGATAGAGGGTCCTGGCCCAGCCGTCGTAGCGCGTGTCTTGGAACCACTCGACCGCAGGTCCGTCCGAACGCGCGCCTCGCCGGATCCGCTGTCTCTCATCGACAGCCCGACGCAAGGGACTGAACGTGACGCCCGATGCGGACGCTTGATCCAGGCCACACACG
>JAOUJD010000344.1 GCA_029883565.1 Burkholderiaceae bacterium | reverse complement strand
ATCTCGAGCTGCTCGCGATTGCCTGGGTAGAGCAACGGATTGAAGAGTTCCGCCAGGCAGCGTGCGACGCGGGCGTCGGGTTCGAGCAGGCGCTCGTATTCGACCAGCGCGATGAATTGGCCGAGACGCTCGTTGAGCTGCAGCAGCAGGAATCGGTTGAACGGGATGCTGGTGCCAAGCAGCCAGTCGAACGTGGCGCGGGGCATCCATGCGATGCGGGTGTCACGCAGTGCGACCACGTCGTACTTGCGCGGCTCGTCCTTCAGCAGGGACCCTTCGCCGAACCACCCGCCGGGCCCGATCCCCGTGAAGGTCGCGCTCTTTCCCGTCTGTGAGACAACGTTGATCTTGATCAGTCCTTCGACGACTCCGGTCCAGGCCTCGACCATCTCGCCCTTGCGCATCACGACGCTGCCGCCGCTGTAGCGTCGCTCCTCGACCTCGGCGAGCACGCGCTGCCGCTGCTCGTCCGTGACGTGCGACCACCAGGCGCTGGCAGCCATCATGTCGGCAAGGCGGGGGGGGTCGTGTTCGGCCATGGACGGGATTGTCACGCAAGACTGTCGTCCGGGCGACAGCGCCCGCCCTCGACCCGCCGTACCGTACTTTCCCTGCCCGGGAACCGCGGGCCGAACGACCGGCGGATGCTGGGTTAAGCTAACCGAACACGAGACGCGGCCACCACGATGCCGCGCAATCAGGAGACAGCCGTGACAGCGAGCGCTGCCGCTGACACATTCCCACGCCTGCTGATCCAGCACGCGAAGGTGCGGCCGGGTGCCACGGCCATTCGCGAAAAGGATCTGGGCATCTGGCAGAGCTGGAGCTGGGCCGAGATGCTGCAGGAGGTGCGCGAAGTCGCCGCCGGCCTGCTGCAGGCTGGCTTCGCTCGCGGGGAGCACCTCGCGATCATCGGCGAGAACCGGCCCCGCCTGTACTTCACCATGTGCGCGGTCCAGTGTCTGGGCGGAGTTCCGGTCCCCATGTACCAGGACGCGGTTGCCGCCGAAATGGCGTTCGTGTTCGACAACGCCGAGATCCGCTTCGCGATGGTCGAGGACCAGGAGCAGGTCGACAAGGTGCTCGAGATCCGCGAGAAGGTCGCGCACATCAAGCGGATCTTCTACGACGACCCGCGCGGTCTGCGGCATTACGAGCAGCCGGGCCTGGCCTCGTACGAGCAGCTGCGCGCCCTGGGGCAGGCCTACCTGAAGGAGCGCCCCGGCGCAGTCGATGACGAGATCGGCCTCGGCCAGGCGAACGACGTGGCGGCGATGTTCTACACGTCGGGTACGACGGCGAATCCCAAGGGCGTGGTTCTGGGCTACGAGAACCTGATCGCCGCCGGCGAGGCCGGCGCGGAGATGGAGGCGCTGACCTCGAAGGAGGAGGTGCTGGCCTACCTGCCGATGGCGTGGATCGGGCAGAACATCTTCTCTTATACGCAGTGGATGGTGTGCGGGTTCACGGTCAACTGTCCCGAGTCGGCTGCGACCGTGACCGCCGACATGCGGGAGATCGGTCCCACCTACTACTTCGCCCCGCCGCGCGTGCTCGAAGCGCTGCTGACGCAGGTGATGATCCGGATGGAGGACGCGTCCGCGATCAAGCGCAAGATGTTCCATTACTTCATGGATGTCGCGCGCAAGGTCGGCGGGCGCCTGCTCGACGGCGAGCAGGTCGGGCTCGGTGGACGCCTGCTGTACACGCTCGGCGACTGGTTCGTGTACGCACCCCTGCGCAACGCGCTCGGGATGAGCCGGATCCGTGTCGCCTACACGGCCGGCGAGGCCATCGGTCCCGACCTCTTCACCTTCTACCGCTCGCTAGGCATCAACCTGAAGCAGCTCTACGGCTCGACCGAGACGTCGGTGTTCGTCTGCGTGCAGCCGAATGGCGGCGTGAAGCCGGACACGGTCGGTCCGCCGGTCAAGGGCGTCGAGATCCGGCTGACGGACGCCGGCGAGATCCTGATCCGTTCGCCGGGACTGTTCCGCGAGTACTACAAGGCACCGGACGCGACCCGCGAGGCCAAGGACGCCGAGGGCTGGTTCCACACGGGCGACGCCGGCTATTTCGACCAGGAAGGCCACCTGAAGATCATCGACCGGGCGAAGGATGTCGGCCGGCTGGCCGACGGCACGCTGTTCGCGCCGAAGTACCTCGAGAACAAGCTGAAGTTCTACCCGACCATCAAGGAAGCGGTGGCCTTCGGCGACAAGCGGGACAAGGTGTGTGCGTTCGTCAACATCGACTACGAAGCCGTCGGCAACTGGGCCGAGCGACGCAACCTTCCGTACGCCGGGTACACGGATCTGGCAGGCAAGCCGCAGGTGCTGGAACTGGTGCGGGAAGCCGTCGAGAAGGTCAACGCCGATCTCGCCGCCGACCCGAAGCTGGCGAATGCGCAGATCCACCGGTTCATCATCCTGCACAAGGAACTCGATGCGGACGACGACGAGCTGACGCGTACGCGCAAGGTGCGTCGCCGGTTCATCCAGGAGAAGTACGACGCGCTGGTCGACGCCATGTACGGTGGCAATTCCGAGCAGTTCAT
>JAOUJD010000343.1 GCA_029883565.1 Burkholderiaceae bacterium | reverse complement strand
GACCCGGCGTCCCGGGTGCACGAGCGATGCCGGACGGTGCGACGAGATTTCGCGGGCGGTCCTGCGGATCAGCGCGGGGTCGAGCCCGGTCTCTCCGGCGGCCCACTCGGGAGTGGCCGACTTGATCTCCTCGACGAACTTGTCGAAGCCGTGTCCGTGCTGCGCGACGAAGTTCCTGTCGTACCAGCCCTCGGTGACGAGCACGTTCATCCAGGCCAGCAGCAGCGCGATGTCGGTGCCGGGCTTGATGGGCAGCCAGTACTTGGCCTTGCTGGCCGCGACCGAGTAGCGCGGGTCGACGACGATGATCGGTACCCTGCGCTCGACCGCATTCGCGAACTCCTGCACCTGCAGGTTGTGCATGTTCTCGCCGAGGTGCGACCCGATCAGCACCAGGCAGTCCGTGTTCTCGATGTCGGTCGGCTCCGGGGAGCCCAGGCCGGTGCCGTACGTGAGCCCGAATCCGACGTCGCGCGGCCCGCGGCACTGCGCGAACGAGGCGCCCGCGAAGTTCGTCGCCCCGTAGCTCTTCAGGACGTGCTGGATGAAGCGCACGCCGATGCCGTGGTACAGCATCGCCAGCGACTCCGGGCCGTACGTGCCCTTGATCTTCTGCATGCGATCGGCGACATGGGTCAGCGCCTGGTCCCACGTCGCCGCCTTCCATTGCTCCTTGCCGCGTTCGCCGGTGCGGATCAGCGGCGTCCGTAGCCGGTCGGGGTCGTTGACCGCACCGACGGCGCCGGTCCCTCGCGGGCACAACCGGCCGCGGCTCTGCGGATCGCGCGGATTGCCCTCGAACTTCCACAATTTTCCGTCGCGCACGTGTGCGATCCCGGCGCAGCGCCAGAAGCACATCTCGCAGAACGTGGGAATCGTCTTGACTTCGCCGGGGGCGGAGGCGGCGTGCGCCAGGTGGGTGAGTGGCGGGATCCGGGTGGCGGCTGCGCCGGCACCGATCGTCGCCGCGGAGATCTTGAGGAATCGTCGGCGTGTGATGGCGTCCATGTCTGGCCTGTCGTTGAGCGCCGTTGCGGACTTTCGCATCCAGCGCAACGCAGGTGACATTTCACCGCTCTGGCCGCGCGCACGATTGATGCAGCGCAGTAGGGCGGCCACGGCGCGCCCGAAGTGTGACTGACGTCACCCACCATGCCGCGCAGAAACGAACGAGCGTTCGTATTTAGTGCGATGCACCCTGGATACCGGACATCGAGGCGGCCCTGGGTCGTGGTATGCGCCGGATGGTGCGCAGGCCGCGCCGACGGCCGGGGTCCGGGCGTTACCGAGCGCCGCCGGCAGCGGAGTCCGCGCAAGGGGACAGCGTGGTGGGCGCAAGAGATGCTGGTGCCCACGCCGCGAGCGACCGGCACGCGCCATCGATGCACAGCTCGTAGTCGCGGCCGAACGCCGAACGCGCAAGCTTCAGGTCACGATGCCAGCGCTGGGCGGGCCGGTAGTGCCAGACCGGGCCCACCTGCACGGCGTCCGGCGGCGGCTCCATGCCCGCGCCGGATCCGCGCACGCGCGCCGAGCTCAGGTAGAGCCAGTCCCCTGCGACGACATAGTCCTCCTCCCACAGGATCTTTTCGACCGTGTGCTGCCACTGCAGGGTGAAGCCGGTGGCGGGAACGACATGCAGCGCGGCGCCGACGACGATGCACAGCGCCGACGCGATCATGATCCCGGACTGGATGCGGTCGCCCGCGCCCGGCCGCGCACGCGCACCAGGTGCCACACGAGCAACGCTGCGCCGAGTCCGAGGCCGATCTCGTCGGTCAGCGGCACGGCAGCGACCATCAGGGCCGCAGCGACGAACGCCCAGGCGCGCTCGATCCAGTTGAGGGGACCGAACCAGTAACCGATCGCGGTGCCGCCCCACAGCAGGATCGCGATGATCGCCTTGACGACGACGTAGCCGGTATCGAGCCAGGTGCCTCCCTGCAGCATCAGGGCCGGGGCGTACACCGCCATGTAGGGGACGATGAAGCCGGCGACGGCGATCCGCATCGCCTGCAGGCCGATCTTCATTCCAGACTCGCGCGCGATCGGGGCGGCGGCAAACGCGGCCAGTGCGACCGGCGGCGTGAGGTCGGCCATGATGCCGAAGTAGAAGACGAACATGTGCGAAACGATCAGCGGCACGCCCATCTCAAGCAGGGCAGGCGCCGCCAGCGAGCTCGTGATGATGTAGTTCGGGATCGTCGGGATGCCCATGCCGAGGACGAGGCAGACGAACATCGTCAGCAGCAGGCTCAGGAACATGCTCTTTTCGCCCAGCTGGATGATGTAGCCGGCGAAGTTGGTCGCGGCGCCGGTGAGCGTAAGCACGCCGATGATCACGCCGACAAGGGCGCAGGCAACGCCGACCGGCAACGCATGGCGCGCGCCGTTGGCCATCGCCTCGATCCCGTCGTTCAGGGTCTGGCGGCCGCCGCGCACGAAGAGCAGGATGACCGTCATCACGGCGATCACCGCGAGCACGGCGCCGATGCCGAACTTGAAGAACGCCGAGCAGGCCATCCCGGTCACGACCCAGAACAGGATCCGCATGCCCATGGCG
>JAOUJD010000342.1 GCA_029883565.1 Burkholderiaceae bacterium | reverse complement strand
GTGGAACACGCAGCCGGTCATGTACGCAGACCACGGCGACGCCAGGAAGCCGACCAGTCCGGCGATCTCGTCGGGCGCGCCGATGCGCCGCATCGGTATCTGGCGCGTCATCTCGGCGAGCTTCTCGTCATCCAGCTCGCCCGGCCTGCCTCCACCGAACACCGTGCCGAGGCGCGGCGTCGCGATCCGCCCCGGGCAGATCGTGTGCACCGTCACTCCGTCCGTTGCGACTTCCAGCGACAGGGTCTTTGCATAACCGATCACGCCAGCCCAGGTCGCGACCGAAAGACCGAATTGCGGAATGGGCTGCAGGGCCGACAACGCCGCGATGTTGACGATGCGTCCCCACCCGTTCGCCCGCATCGCCGGCAGCACGCCACGCGACAGGCGCACGACGCTCATCAGGTTCTGCTCGACCGCGCGCGACCACGCCGCGTCGTCGAAGGTGTCGAGCGCGCCGAGCGGCGGCGCGCCGTCGTTGTTGACGAGCACGTCGATGCGGCCGAAGCGGCCCTGCGCCGACTGCACGATGCGCGCACAGTCGTCGGCGCGCCGGATGTCGGCGGCGATCGGAAGTGTTTCGCTGCCGGTGTCCTGCGCAATCTGGCGCGCCGCGGCGTCGAGCGCCTCCTCCTTGCGCGCCACCATGGCGACGCACGCGCCCTCGGTGGCCAGCAGGCGGGCAATCGCGTACCCGATGCCCTGGCTTGCCCCGCCGACCAGCGCAATACGACCTTTCAGCGACAGATCCATTCGGCGCTCACTCCCGAGCCGCCGTGAGTCCGAACAGGCCCTCGGCGTTGCGGTGAAACACCCGCGCCAGGACGTCCTCCTCGTATCCGAGCGCCCTCCAGTCGTCGACGAGCCGCTCGTAGCGGAACAGCGGATAGTCGGCGCCGAACATCACCCGGGCCTTCAGGCGGCCGCGGATCTCGCGCTTCAGCGCTTCGGTCAGGTACTTCGGCGACCAGCCGTGCAACTCGCTCCAGACGTTGGGCTTGTGCAGCAGGATCGAGATCATCTCATCCTGCCACGGCCAGGCCGGACGCCCGGCAATGATCGTCAGGTCGGGCTGCTCGGCCGCCAGGTAGTCGACATAGCGCGGATGACAGAGATCGAGCTTCAGCCCTCCCCCGCCCGGCAGTCCCGCGCCCGACCCGGTGTGGCCGACCAGCACCAGTGCCGGCCGCCTGTAGCGCTTGAGCACCTCGTAGAACGGACCGTAGATCGGGTCGTCGGCGGTGTATCCCATTCCGGACGCCGACACGCAGTACCCGATGAATCCCTCCGAGGCCCGGATGCAGCGCTCGAGTTCGGCTGCGCCCGCAGCGCCGAGCCGCGGATCGATCTGCAGCCAGTGGCCGAGGATGGCGTCCGGGTACTTCGCCTGCGTGTCGAGCGCGTAGTCGTGCAGCGGCACCAGCTCGTCCAGCGGAAGCTTCTTCGTGAAACCGAAGTCGAGGATCGCGCGGACCGTGTTGGCACGCAGGTACTGCGCCATCTCGTCTTCGCTGTCGTACTTCGGCTCGGAACGCCAGGTCGTGCTCTGCCGGGCGAGTTCCGCCTCCGTCCTCAGCACATAGCCTCTCTTCGTGCCCCAGTGCGAGTGCACGTCGACGATGCGCACGGCTACTCCGCCTTGATGTTCGCCGCCTTGATGATGCGACCCCAGCGGTCGACCTCACTGGCGAGGAAGTCCTCGGCGCCCTTCACGGAACCGCCGACGAGGGCGACGCCCTGCTTCGACAGGCGTTCCGCGAGCTCCGGATCGGCGAGGGCCTTGTTGACGGCCGCGTTGACCTTCTGCACGACCTCCGGCGGCATCGCCTTCGGGACGAAGATCATGTACCAGGCGCTGATCTCGAAGCCGGGCACGCCGGCCTCGATCATGGTCGGCAGGTCCGGCGCGAGCGGCGAGCGCTTCGCGCCGGTCGTGGCCAGGCCCTTGAGCCGGCCGGCCTTCACGTGCGGCAGCGATGTGGTGATGGTGTCGAACATGATCGACACATGGCCGCCGAGCAGGTCGTTCAGCGCGGGCGCGTTGCCCTTGTACGGAACGTGCGTCAGGTCGACGCCCGTCAGGTGCTTGTACATTTCGCCCGACAGGTGGGCGCCGGCCCCGGCGCCGCCGGACGCGTACTGGTACTTGCCCGGGTTGGCCTTGAGCAGCGCGGTCAGCTCCTGCACGCTGTTCGCCGGGAAATTCGGCTGCGTCACCAGGATCAGCGGGATGTAGCCGACGTGGATGACCGGTTTCAGGTCGCGCTCCAGGTCGTACGGGAGCTTGCTGACCAGGAACTTGTTGGTCGCGAGCACCGAGTAGCCCATCAGCAGCGTGTGGCCGTCGGTTGACTTCGCGACAAAGTCGGTGCCGATCGCTGCGCTGGCGCCGGGCTTGTTCTCCACCACGACCGCCGTGCTCCAGGCCTCCTGCAACTTCTGCGCGATCGCGCGCGACAGGAAGTCGACGCCTCCGCCCGCCGGCACCGGCGCGATGATCCTGACCGGTTGCGTAGGCCAGCTCTGCGCACCCGCCACGCCGGCCAGGGCCAGCAGCAGGGTTGC
>JAOUJD010000341.1 GCA_029883565.1 Burkholderiaceae bacterium | reverse complement strand
GCGGTCATCGATCGACAGCTGGATTGCCTGCGACTTGAAGGCGACGTTCTCGAAGTTGCCGCGGATCGCCCCGGCTTCCGGTTGGTGGCAGGTGGTGCAGATCTTCGGCATCGACGCCTTCGCCGGCGCCTGCGCCGCGACCGTTCCGGCCGAGCTGGCGAGCACGGCGGCCAGCGCGGACGTCATGACCCATGCAGTTCTCATCGTCCTACTCCCTTTCACTCAAACACGAAGTTGAAACCGGTATGCATGCCGCGTTCCTCAGCGAGCCGCGGCCGCGCTGACGATCGCGCTGGCCTGGCCGGCATTCACGAGCACCCAGCGCAGCGCGAAGCCGCCCGCGAGCACAAGGACCGCGGGCACGACGGTGTGCGGCAGTCGGTGCGACATCTCGAGCAGCTGCATCACGAGCGGAACCACGATCCCCAGCGCGACGACGCCGATCCAGAACAGCAGCGCGTACTGGCCGCCGAACAGCAGCGCGGCAGCGGCGCTGTGAGACGCCGACGAGGTCACGAGCCCGAGCAGAAGCAGGAAGATCAGCACGAGCTCGAACGCCAGCAGCCCGACGTCGGCGCGCTGCAGGGATTCGGCGGTATGCGGAGCCGGCGCCTGCGGACCGAGCGGCTGGCCGAGCGCGGCGATCGCCCCGCTCAGCATCCCCTGCGGCGCCGGGCGAGCGCCGAACACGCGGGCGGCCAGGTGCAGGGCCGCCGCGGCGGCCGAGAGGCCGGACACCAGGAACAGCACGGGCAGCACCGCCGTGTTCCACAGCGGGCGCGCGACCATCGTGTTGAGCAGGATGCCGGTGTACACGCCCACCGCGATGCCGAACACGATGTTGATCCAGCCGAGCGCCGCCATGCGCGCCGGGCGGTTGAAGAACCAGTCCGAGGCGCGCGCCGTCCACGGCACGGTCCGGCCTAGCCACGGCCAGGCCTCCGGCAGGCGGATCAGCGCCGACACCAGCAGGATCGCGTAGACGATGAGCAGCACCCACGAGCCCCACGCCATCGGCGACAGCGGCTCGAAGGTGATGTAGATCGCCCACACGTACAGCGGATGAGCGAGGTCGAGCAGCAGGGCCAGCATGCCGATGTTCAGCAGCACGAACGCGAGCAGCGGTGTCTGCAGCGAGAAGAAGGTCCGGGTGTCCTCGCCACGGGCCGTGCGCAGCATGGCCAGGCCCGCGAACACCATCATCCCGGCGACCATGCCGCCGAGGAACAGGTAGACGGGGATCTCCCAGCCCCAGATATGCAGCGCCGGATCGATCAGCGGGTTGTGGCGCGTGGTGGTCAGTTCAAGCATCGCGCGCTCCTCACGTCAGGTAGTAGACCCGGGGCCTGGTGCCGGCCTCGGGCAGCAGGGTGTGCCACTTGCGGGAAGCGAGCAGGGTGCTCACCGCGCTCTTTGGATCGTCCAGGTCGCCGAAGGCCATGCAGCGGGTCGGGCAGACCGACACGCACGCGGGATCCTTGCCGTCCCTGGTCCGGTGCAGGCAGAAGGTGCACTTGTCGACGTACCCCTTCGGATGCACATAGCGCGCTCCGTACGGGCACGACGCGATGCATGCCTTGCAGCCGATGCAGCGGCTGGACGTCACCTGCACGGTCTTGCCGAGCGGCTCGACGTGGCTTGCGCCGGTCGGGCAGCACTGCACGCAGGGCGGGTTGTCGCAGTGGTTGCAGCGCTCCGACCGGATTTCCATCGCCAGGTTGGGAAACGTGCCCCGCACTTCCGTCGTGATCCAGTCGCGGCAGTAGCCGTGCGGCACGTCGTTTTCCGTCTGGCACGCCACCACGCAGTCCATGCAACCGACACACTTGGCGGTGTCGATGACCATTCCGAAGCGCGCCATCTCAGGCCTCCACCGAGAACGTGACGAAGTTGCCGTGGATGCTGGTGCCGCCCATCAGCGGGTCGGTCTTGTACCTCGTGGTCAGCTGGGCGACGCTCGCGCCCTTCAGGTAGGCGCTCTTCAGCGCCGGGTTGGTGACGCCGAACCCGTACACCATGTAGACGGTGTCGGGCCGGATGCGCTGCGTCGCCTTGACCTTCACCCGGTTGCTGACGACGCCGTCCTGGTTCTTCAACGTCACGTAGCCGCCGTTGCGCAACCCCAGCCTGGAGGCGGTCTCGGCATTGACCCAGACCTCGTTCTCGCGCATCAGATCGCCGAGCAGCGTGTTGCTCTGCGTCCTCGTGAATGTGTGCACCGGCGCCCGGCCGGTGATCAGGCGGAAGTAGCCCTCGGGCGGCTGCTCGTGCTTCGTGTACTTCGGCACCGGATCGAAGCCCTTGTCCTTCAGCCGCTGCGACCAGAACTCGACCTTGCCCGACGGCGTGTCGAACGCGAGCTCCAGTCCTTCCTCGACGGTCGTCGGCTTCTTCTCGCCCAGGATCACACCTTCGGTCTTCAGCCTTGCCCAGTCGAAGCCCGATTTCTCGATGCGCGCCTTCAGGTACTCCTCGATGTCGTTGAAGGGCATGCACTCGGCGAGTCCGAGCTTGCCGGCGAGTTGCTTGGCGATCCACCAGCCGGGCTTCTGGTCGTGCGGCGGCGCCACGACGGGCTG
>JAOUJD010000083.1 GCA_029883565.1 Burkholderiaceae bacterium | reverse complement strand
GTTGCACGCTCCGCGCTCGGCCCCGCGGCGAACGCGCGCGGCGCTGGTGACGATGTAGTCGTCGCCGACCACCTGCACCCGATGCCCCGCGGCCCGCGTGAAGCGGACCAGTCCGGCCTCGTCGTCTTCCGCCAGCGGGTCCTCGATCGACACGATCGGGTAGCGGTCGAGCCAGCCGAGCAGCATTTCGCACATGCCGTCGGCGTCGAGCTCGCGCTGCTCCAGGCCGAGCCGGTACACGCCGTTCGCGCCGAAGTCGGAGGCCGCGATGTCGAGCGAGATCGCAACCTGCTCCCCGGGCCGCAGGCCCGCACGCTCGATCGACCGCAGCAGCGCGTCGAGTGCCTCCTCATTCGTGGCGAAGGCCGGCCAGTACCCGCCCTCGTCGGCCACGCCCATCAGCCGGCCCTGTTCCGCCATCAGTGCGCCCGCCGCCTGGTAGACGGCGGCGGTCCAGTCGAGCGCCTGCCCGAAGTCGGTCGCTGCGGGGCAGACGACCATGAAGTCCTGGACGTCGACGCGCCGCCCCGCGTGCGCCCCTCCGCCGAAGATCTGGATTTCCGGCAACGGGATGCGCCCCGGACGTTCGCCGCAGAGGTGGCGCCACAGCGGCTGCCCGGCGGCCGCGGCGGCCGCGTGCAGCGCCGCCATCGACACCGCGATCAGCGCGTTGCCCCCGAGCCGGCCCTTGTTCGGAGTGCCGTCGAGCTCGATCAGCCTGTCATCGAGCGCGGCCTGGTCGCGCACGTCCATGCCACGCAGCGCCGGCGCGATCACTCCGTTGACGTTGGCCACCGCCTGCCTGACGTCGAGTCCGCGCAGCCAGGAGCCGCCGTCGCGCAGGTCGACCGCCTCGCCGCTGCCCGTCGACGCGCCGGCCGGCGCGATGGCTCTTCCCGTCGCGCCTCCGGCCAGCCGCACCTCCGCCTCGACGGTCGGTCGCCCGCGCGAATCCCAGATCCGCCGGCCGACGACATCCGCGATGGCGTGCGTCATGCCTGCACCTGCGCGCGCCAGGCGCCTGCGACCGCCGCGAGCCGCGTGGGGGGATGCGCGATCAGTGCGCGCGCTACCGTGCGCACCTGGTCCTTGTCGCGCTCGTCCGTCAGGTACTCCACCGGCGACTTGCCGTCGACCCGCGCAAGGAACAGCCCGGGCAGCAGGGCGGCGGTGCGCGCCTCCATCGCCTCGGCCGGCTCCCAGGTCACGCCGGACAGGTAGCGCGTCGCCATGGCGTCGAAGCTGGCGAGGAAGCCCGCGCTCGACCGCGGCGTCCACAGGCACTTGAGCAGCAGGTGGTTCAGGCAGAAGGCGAGATCGAACGCCGGATCGCCGTACCAGGCGCACTCCGCATCGAGGAAGACCGGCCCGTCCGGGCCGATCAGGATGTTCTTCGGACTGACGTCGCCGTGCACCAGGGCGCGCTTCGTGGCGGCGGTTCGCTCCACGAGCGCGGCCAGCTGCGGCGCGAGGTCGACATGGACGCGCGCCGTCGCTTCGAGGTAAGGCTCGAGACGGATCGCATGGAAGATCTCGTCAGTCTGGAAGCGGCGCGCGACCGCGGGATCGTCGGCGGTCGCCGCATGGATCGCCAGCAGCCGGTCGGCGACCGCTTCGGCGGTTTCAGGAAGAGCGACGCCATCGCGCAGCAGCGCCTTCCACAGTGGATACCGGCCCGGCTCGAGATACTCCATCGCAAACAAGCCCGCCTGCGGATCGTGGCCGAGCAGGCGCGGGACCGCGCCGGGCGCCGCGCGGCCGGCGACCTCCATCCAGGCGACCTCGTAGGCATTGCGGCCGACGGGCGCGCGCCAGTCCTGCTGGACTTTCAGCTTCGCAAGGGCGCGCTTGACGCAGAAGAAGCGCCCGCCGCGTCCACCTTCCAGATGTCGGATGACACGCCGCCGGCGAGCCGCTCGAAGCGCGCGTCGCCGCCCGCGCCCAGCAGTCCCATCCGCCGCAACGCGTCCGCGACGTCCCGCGTGTCGTCCGAGGCCTCCAGTGACATGGCTACGAAGCTAGCACGATGAAGGAGCGACGGCGCCCGCGCATTGCGGCCTACGTGCCGGCGCGCGCGGACTCGAGCGCTCCGAGATCGGCCAGCAGCTGGCGGATTTCGGCGCGACCCGCCTCCGACAAGGGCGCCTGCGGCGGCATGGGCGCGCCGACGGCATAGCCCTGCAGTTCCAGCGCGCCCTTGATGCATGCGGCGAGGTTGTACTTGGCGAAGGCGCGATTCATGCGCCACAGGCCGCGCTGCAGAGCCATCGCCTGCTGCCAGTCGCCGTCGCGGCACAGTTCGTAGAGCCGCACGCTCTGCCGCGGCACCACGCAGGCAGGCCCGGCCATCCAGCCCACGCCCCCGATCAGCATCACGCACGCCGGGATATGGGCGGATGCGCTGAAGATGCGCATGTCGTCGCCGACGGCGTTGATGATGCTGAGCAGCCGGCCCGTGTCCGACGACGCATCCTTCAGGTAGCGGATGTTGTCGATCCGCGCGAGTCGCTCGATCGCCGGCAGCGTCAGGTCGCTGCGCTGGAACTGCGGGTTGGTGTACAGCACGACCGGCAGGGCCGTGGCGTTCGCGATCGCGCTGAAATAGGAGACGACGCCGTCGTCGTTGATCGGAAAGTAGGCTTCCAGCACCGCGAGAATGCCGTCGGCCCCCAGCCTCTCGCAGGCACGCACCTGTTCGACCGCGTCCTTGATGGTGGTCGCGGCAACGCCCGCGACCACGGGCACGCGTCCGCGCGTCGCCTGCACGACGACTTCGACGACGCGACGTCGCTGCTCGCGATCCAGGTAGGCGAACTCGCCGGTGGAGCCGAGCGGCGTCAGGCCATGCACGCCGGCAGCGATCAGGTCGTTCACGAGGCGCGTCAGCACCGGCTCGTCGACTCGCCCATCGTCTCCGATCGGTGAAACGAGGTATGGAAACACTCCGCGGAATTCGCCGTGCGCCATGCTCTCCTCCCGACCTTCGTCACGGCCTCCCTGCGGACGGCGGCAGGCCGCGTCGAGCGCAACGCTCGCGCCGGAACTATAGGTGACCGGCCAGCGCGGCGACGTGCTCGCCGATCGCGAGCGACGCCGTGATGCCGGGAGACTCGATGCCGAAGAGCTGCACGATGCCCGGCTGTCCGTGCGTCTCGGGCCCGGCGATCACGAAATCCGCGGCCGCCTCGCCGGGGCCCTGCACCTTCGGTCGGATCCCGGCGTACGCGGGCTCGAGGCTGCCCTCCGGCAGGCCGGGCCAGTACTTGCGGATCTCCGCATAGAAGGAGGAACACCGCGCGGGGTCGACGTCGTAGTTCTCCCGCTGGATCCATTCCACATCGGGTCCGAAGCGCGCCTGGCCCGCGAGGTCGAGCGTCAGGTGGACGCCGAGGCCGGCCGCTTCGGGCACCGGGTAGATCAGGTGGCGGAACGGCGAGCGGCGCGCGATGGAAAAGTAGTTTCCCTTGGCGAGGTACAAAGGGGGAATCCGCTCCGCCGGGAAGCCCTCGATGGCATGCGCGAGCGACTGCGCGCCCAGCCCGGCGCAATTGACGAGCAGGCGCGCACGCAGCGTCGTGCCGTCCTCCGTGTTCAGTTGCACTCCCCCACCCTCCAGCCGGCCGCTGCGCACCCTCGTCCGCGTGACAACGGCGCCCCCCGCCGCCTCCAGGTCGCCCTGCATCGCGAGCATCAGCGCATGCGTGTCGATGATCCCGGAACTCGGACTCAGCAAGGCGGCGGTGCACGCAAGCGCCGGCTCCAGCGCGAGCGCTGCGGCGCGGCTGATCAGCACGAGGTCGTCGACGCCGTTGAGCGCGCCGCGTTCCTGCAACTCGACAAGCTGCTCCTCCTGCCCGTCCGCCGTGGCGACGATCAGCTTGCCGCAGCGCCGGTGCGGCACGCCGCGCGCGGCGCAGTAGTCGTACAGCAGCCGCCGGCCGCGCACGCCGAGCTGCGCCTTGAGCGAGCCGGCCGGGTAGTAGATGCCGGCGTGGATGACTTCACTGCTGCGGCTGCTGACGCCGGTGCCGATGGCCGCGGCGGCCTCGAGCACCAGGACCTCGCGCCCGGCAAGCGCCAGCGCCCGCGCGCAGGCCAGGCCCACCACGCCCGCCCCGACGACCACCGTATCGACCGCTTCCATGCCTTCGCCTTTCGTCAGCGCTGCGCCGTCCGCGCCGAAATCGATCAGCCCTTCGCGTCGGCGCCCGGCGGCGCCATCAGCGCGGCGAGCTCCGAGAACATCGGGGCCGTCAGCAGGCGCGACACGCCGGTGGCGACGAGCGCAACGGCCATCAGGCTCAACACCATCGACTGGCCGGCGACCATCTCCATGACGATGATGAAGGCCGTGAGCGGGCCGTGGGTCGTCGCCGACAGGAATCCGACCATCCCGAACGCGATCAGCGGGATCGCCGCCGGCCCGACCACTCCCATCAGCCAGGCCACGTCGCGACCGATCCCGGCGCCGATGGCGAGCGATGGCGCGAAGACGCCCGCCGGCAGTCCCGACCACGCCGACAGCCAGGTCGCGCAGAACTTGAGCACGGTGTACATCGACGGCAGCTCGTCCTGCCCCTCGAGCAGGGCGCGCGTGGGCGCGTAGCCGGCGCCCGCGGTCGCCTGCCCGCTGACGATCCCGATCACCGCGACGGCCAGCGCGCAGGCGGCGGCGAACCTGAACGGATGCTGCACGCGCCAGCGCGAGAAGCGATCGGGCAACCCCCGGAACGACGCGACGATCAGCCGCGTGAACAGGCCCCCGCCCAGGCCGCTGACGAGCGCCACCACGAGTGCCGGCGCCAGCAGGGACCAGTCCGGTTGCGGCGCGTGCAGTTCGCCGAAGTACGTCAGGTTGCCGAGCAGCGAGACGGCGACCAGGCCGGCCATCACGATGCTGAGGATCACGAGCCCGCTGTGGGAAAAGCCGCGCCGGCGCGACAACTGCTCGATCGCGAAGATGATGCCGCCGAGCGGGGTGTTGAACGCGGCGGCGATGCCGGCGGCCGCGCCGGCAACGATCAGGTCGTGGGCGTCGATCTTCGACTGCGGCGACAGCCACCGCCGCGCATGCTGCATGACGCCGGCACCCACCTGCACCGTCGGCCCTTCGCGGCCGATCGAGAGCCCGGCGAACAGGCCGCCGGACACGAGCAGGATCTTCTTCAGCGACAGGGACAATGACACTAGCCGGGACCGCTCCGGCTCGGGCATGGTGTATTCGAGCGCCGCAACCACCTGCGGGATGCCCGACCCCGCGGCGCCGGCCGCGAAGCGGCGCGTCAGCCACAGCAGCGCAACCGCGAGCGCCGGCGTCCACAGCAACGGCAGCCAGGGCCCCGCCGGACCGAAGCGGGTCACGAACCCGAACGCCTCGCTGGCGGCCTCCGACAGGAGGGTGAAGCCGACGACGACCAGGCCCGTCACGACCGCGTAGGTCAGCACGACCGCGCGGTCGATCCACTGGCGCCCTCCGGTGATCTCCGCGCGGACGCGGTGCCACGGACTGTGCGGCTGCTCGCTCATCGAGTCGACGATAGCGCAAGGCGGCGCGCGCTAGTCCGGCGCAGCCGCTTCCCCGCCCCAGTCACGACCGATCTTGCGAGAGCTGCAGATCGTCCCGATCCGGGTTGAGCACGCCGAAGCGTGCGGGAATCTCCGCGTAGAAAAGCCGGACCTTCTCGGCGGCGATCAGTTCGAGCAGCCGGACCTTCTCGGATGGCGTGACGATGAACTCGACCTCGACGATCAGGCTGCCGCCGAGCTCGAAGAACCGGTCCTCGTGCATCACGTGGTGGCGGCCAAAGCCCGCCATGGCATGGAAGGCTGAGCCGCCCCGGACGCCCATTTCGCTGGCCGTGCGCAGCAACCACTCCCACAACGGCACGCCGTGCAGCCGATGGCCCTGGGTCAGGTAGAAGCGAAGGCAAGAACCGTCCATCGGAGACCTCCTCGTTCCAGCCGGTCTCTCTCTTTTATAGACCGATCCGCCGGCCCGATCAGAACCGGCCCGCCTGGTGGCGCTGTCCGATGACGTTCTGCAGCGCCTTCACCACCAGGAAGGCATCCTTCAGCTGCGTGCGCTGGAAGTTCGAGAGTTCGCTGAGCGCGAGAAAACTGTCGGCCGGCTCGCCCGCGTCGCGCTGGCGCACCTGATGGTGGATGCGCGTGATCGCGAGGTATTCGAGGGCGTCGCGCAGGTCGCGTGCGCTCTGCTCGCTGACTTCCTTGCCCTGCGCCGCGACCTCCAGGCGATCGTAGGTGTTCACGGCCGGGTGCCCTCCCGCCAGCGCGTAGACCCGCGCCAGGTCGACGATGGGCACGATGCCGAGGTGCTTCAGGTCGATCTTGCCGCGCTGCGGTCCGCTGCGCGCCGGCGTGATCCTGTCGAACACGTTCAGCGGCGGGCGGCGGACGAGCGCGTTGCCGACCATGTAGGCGAGGAAGATGCTGTTGTCCTTCGTGAGCGCGAGCACGTCGCCGCGCAGCTCGTCGAGCAGCGCGGCGTTGCCATGGATGCACCGAAGGTCGAAGAAGACGCAGGTGAGCATCAGCGACTTCGGATCGGGCTCCTGTATCCAGCCGTGAAAGTACTGCTTCCAGCGGCGCAGCGGCTGCCGCCACGCATCGGTCATCGCCATCATCTCGCCCGGGCAGTACACGTAGCCACACGCGTCCAGTCCGTCGCACACGAAACGCGACAGCGCCCGGAAATACTCCCCGTGCTTCGCCTCGTCGTACGCGTCGTCGAGGACCATGCAGTTGTCCTGGTCGCTCTTGGCGGTCTGCTCGCAGCGCGCCTGCGATCCGGCCGCCACCCAGGCGTAGGCGACCGGCGGCGCCCCAAGTTGCGCCTCGCCCAGTTGCAGCAGCCGGGTGGTCAGTGCGTCGGTCATGGCGGTCAGCACGTGACCCGTCGCGTACGCGGTGGCGTCGGCCGCCGCGAGCGCCCGCTGCAGTTCAGCGATGCGCGCGCTCGCCTGCTTCAGCCCATCGATCGAGGTTTCCTTGTGGATCTCGCCTGCGAGAAACACCGCCGACGTCGTGTGCTGCCGCGCCAGGTCCGTCGCCGTGATCAGGCCGGCGATGCGCTCTCCGTCCATCACCGGCACGTGGTGGATGTTCCGGCGCGTCATCAACAGCAGTGCATCGAAGGCCGTCGCGCGCACGTCGGTGGTCAGCGGCGCCATCGTCGCGACGTCCGCGATCGGACGGCTGGTGTCCATCCCGTCGGCGATCACGCGGCTGCGCATGTCGCGGTCGGTGACGATGCCGAGCAGCCGGCCGTCCTGCACGACGAGCACCGACCCGACGCGATGCTCGCGCATCAGAAGCGCCGTCGCGCGGATCGGCGTTGCGGGCGCCACCGTGACCGGCTCGCGCCCGAGAAGAGCGCGCACCGGCGTGGCGGCCAGGCCGAGCTGTGCGTCCACGCTGCGCAGTGACGCACCCTGAGCCGCCGGCGCCAACGACCGCTTGTTCGAGGTCACGTGAGCAGGACTGCGGGAATCTGACATGGAAGGCGCGCTGCAGGCAGGCGAAGGGCTCGACATCCGTTCGCACACGCCGCAAGTGAACAGAGGATCCGGACTGTCGTCATCCATCGAAGGATACGGAAGCGCGGCGAGGCTTGCTCACTACACGCGCGCGGAATGCACGTTGGCGTGGCGCGAGATCGTCGTAAGTATCTTCACTTAAGCACGCGACAAGTCGATCGATGAAATGCGTTCAGTACGTAATCGCACGTACAAGATTCCGTGCATGGTGTCAGTCGAACGTAAGGTTGCCTCGGGATATTCGCCCTTGCGCGGGACGGGCTGCGGCGCCCCGCCACGAATTCGATAACACCATGGAGGAGACAACGTCATGAAGCATGACTCGCACGGCTACTGGAAGGCGACGCTCGCGTTGCTGACCCAGGTGCTGCTCATCTGGTTCCTGGTCTCGTTCGGGGCCGGCATCCTGTTCGCCGACTGGCTGAACAACATCAAGATCGGCGGCTATCCGCTCGGCTTCTGGTTCGCGCAACAGGGCTCGATCTACATCTTCATCGCGCTGATCTTCTACTACGCGAAGAAGATGGGCGACATCGACCGCCGCTTCGACGTGCACGAAGACTGAGGAGCGGCCCATGGACCTGCAAACCACGATCTACCTCGTCGTCGGCGCGAGCTTCGCGCTGTACATCGGCATCGCCATCTGGTCGCGCGCCGGCACCACCAGCGAGTTCTACGTCGCCGGCAGCGGCGTCAACCCCGTGCTGAACGGCATGGCGACGGCGGCCGACTGGATGAGCGCAGCGTCGTTCATCTCGATGGCCGGCCTGATCTCCAACATGGGTTACGGCGGCGGCCTGTTCCTGATGGGTTGGACCGGCGGCTATGTGCTGCTCGCGATGCTGCTGGCGCCGTACCTGCGCAAGTTCGGCAAGTTCACGGTGCCCCAGTTCATCGGCGACCGCTTCTATTCGAAGTCGGCGAGCACGGTGGCGGTGCTGTGCCTGCTGATCGCGTCGCTGACGTACATCATCGGCCAGATGACCGGCGTCGGCGTGGCCTTCAGCCGCTTCCTGGGCGTGTCCGCCGATGTCGGCATCTACGTCGGCATGGGCATCGTGTTCGCCTACGCCGTGTTCGGCGGAATGAAGGGCATCACGTACACGCAGGTGGCGCAGTACGTCGTCCTGATCTTCGCGTACACGATCCCGGCGATCTTCATCTCGCTGCAGCTGACCGGCAACCCGATCCCGCAGCTCGGCCTCGGCTCCGACCTGGTCGGCCACGACATGTCGCTGCTGGCCAAGCTGGACCAGGTCGTGACCGATCTCGGCTTCGGCAAGTACACGACGTCCCTGCCCGGCAGCACGCTGAACATGTTCGTCTACACGATGTCGCTGATGATCGGCACCGCCGGCCTGCCGCACGTGATCATGCGATTCTTCACGGTGCCCAAGGTGAAGGACGCGCGTTCGTCGGCCGGCTGGGCGCTGGTGTTCATCGCCATCCTGTACACGACGGCCCCGGCCGTGGCCGCCATGGCCAAGGTCAACCTGATCCGCACAGTCGTGCCCGGAGTGGTGCTGAAGGATGCCGACCCCTACGCCGCTGGTTCGACGCTGTCCTACGAGACGCGTCCGGACTGGATGAAGCGCTGGGAGAAGACGGGCCTGCTGAAGTTCGAGGACAAGAACGGCGACGGCCGCATCCAGTACTACAACGACAAGACCAAGAATGCCGACGTCCAGAAGAAGGCCGCTGACGCGGGCTGGAAGGGCAACGAGCTGTCGGTCAACGCCGACATCATCGTGCTTGCGAATCCGGAGATCGCGCTTCTGCCCAACTGGGTCATCGCGCTGGTGGCCGCGGGCGGCCTCGCCGCGGCGCTGTCGACCGCTGCCGGCCTGCTGATGGCGATCTCGGCGGCGGTCTCGCACGACCTGATCAAGGGCGTCTTCAAGCCCGACATCAGCGAGCGCGGCGAACTGCTCGCGGGCAAGCTCTCGATGGCCATTGCGATCGTGGTGGCCGGCTGGCTCGGCCTGAATCCTCCAGGCTTCGCCGCAGGTACCGTGGCGCTCGCCTTCGGAATTGCGGCGAGTTCGCTGTTCCCGGCGATCATGATGGGGATCTTCAGCAAGAAGATGAACAAGGAAGGCGCCATGGCGGGCATGCTGTCCGGCCTCGCGGTGACGCTGTTCTACGTGTTCGCCCACAAGGGGATCTTCTTCATCAAGGGCACCGAGTACCTCGACCTGATCGGAGGGGCGAACAGCTTCTTCGGCATCACGCCAGAGGCCTTCGGGGCGATCGGTGCGCTGGTGAACTTCGGCGTCGCTTTCCTGGTCGACAGGATGACGCCGGAACCGCCGGAGCACATCCAGCACATGGTGGAGTCGGTGCGCATCCCGCGCGGCGCCAAGCTGGTCGACGGCGCCCACGCCTGATCCCGGCCAGCGCCGGAGTTGCGACAATCGGGGCCTTGCCGGCGGTGCCGGCAAGGCCCTTTTCTTTCGGAGCCGCACATGGACATCAGCGTCGCGATCACGTGGCTGCTCTTCCGTATCATT
>JAOUJD010000340.1 GCA_029883565.1 Burkholderiaceae bacterium | reverse complement strand
TGCGGAAGCGGCGATGCACGACGAAGCGGTTCTGCACGAGGTCGCGCAGTCGGGCGAAGTCGACCTGACCTTCGAACTCGTAGATGCCGACAATCATCATCAGGTTGCCGGGCGAGTCCATCCTCAGCCATGCGGTGTCGACGGAGGACATCCGTTCGCGCTTGCCCATCGTGTCTCCTGAAGGTGGCGCCGTCTCGACGCGGCGCGCCTGTCGCTGCTCGCTGCCTATAATAGACGCAGCGGTCACGGGCGCGCTGCGCGCCGAAGATGACGCGAACAGAACTCGAACCCCGCACAGGAGACAAGTCGTGAGCGACCTCAAATCCCGATTCGACCAGGCCGTGGCCGATTCGAAGAACCTGCCGGAACGGCCGGACAACCAGACCCTGCTGAAGCTCTACGCCCTGTTCAAGCAGGCCACCACCGGCGATGTCGAAGGCAAGCGCCCGGGCTTCACCGACATGGTCGGCCGCGCGAAGTGGGATGCGTGGAACGAGATCAAGGGCACGGGCAAGGACGATGCGATGAAGCAGTACGTCAGCCTGATCGACGACCTGAAGGGCTGAAGCCCGGCATACCCGGCATCCGGAAGGGCCCGCAGCGCGGGCCCTTTTCATTGCCGGCGCCGCGCCCCTAGGCCTTCCGGGTCGACTTCTTGGCCGCCTTGCGCGCGGGCGGCTTCGACGCCGCCTTGCCCGCCTTGTGGGCGCCGGACAGCAACCGGTCGAAGTTGTGCTCGATGTGCTCGACGAACTTCGCCTTGAAGGGCTTCAGCAGGAAGCCCAGCGTCACGTCGAGGTGGATCTCCGTGTGCGTCACCTTCATCTGGCCCTGGACGCCGGCGCGGTGAAAGTGCAGTGCGTCTCCGTGCCACTCGCTCGTCAGGTCGTATTCCTCCCCGAGGTTGTCGGCCGCCTTCTGCACCAGGTCCCTGGCCTTCGCCAGCGGCAGCGAGTGGTACTTGATCATCTTGATGTCGGACATGGTTCCTCCGGCCCTAGCGGCGTCTGTTGCCCAGCACTTCGGGATTGAGCAGCGACGGCGGCACCTGTCCCGCCAGCGCCGCGCGCACATTGTCCGACGCCAGCGTCGCCATCGCGGTCCGCGTGGCGCGGGTGCTCGATGCGATGTGCGGCGTCAGGACCACATTCTCGAGTTCCAGGAAGCCGGGATGCAGCGCGGGCTCGTTCTCGTAGACGTCGAGGCCCGCCGCCGCGATGCGACCTTCCCTCAGCGCCGCGACCAGCGCCGCGTCGTCGACCACGCCGCCGCGCGCGATGTTCACGAGCACCGCCGAGCGCTTCATCCGCGCCAGCTGTTCGGCTCCGACGATGTGGTGAACCGCCTGCGAGTACGGCACGACCAGCACCAGGTGGTCGGACTGCGCGAACAGCTCGTCCAGCGCGACGTACTGCGCCCCGCCCTCCTGCGCGGCCGGCAGGCGCTGGCGGTTGTGATAGATCACGCGCATGGAAAAGCCCGCTGCGCGGCGCGCGATCGCGCGGCCGATGCGTCCCATGCCGAGCACGCCGAGGGTCGTGCCGCTCACGTCGGCACCGTTGAACATCTCGAAGGTCCAGCGCTTCCAGTGGCCTGACCGCAACCACCGTTCCGACTCGCCGACGCGCCGCGCCGCCGCCAGCAGCAGCGCCCAGGCATGGTCGGCCGTCGCCTCGTTCAGCACGTCGGGCGTGTTGGTGGCCAGCACGCCGTGCCTGGTGCAGGCGGCCAGGTCGATGTTGTTGTAGCCGACCGCGATGTTGGCCACGACCTTGAGCCTTGGACATTGCGCGAGCAGCGCCTCGTCCACGCGCTCGCCGCCCGCGATCAGCGCCGCGTCGGCGTCGCGCAGCGCCGCGGCCAGCTCGCCCGGCGCCCACGCATGGTCATCCTGGTTGGCGACCACGACGAACTGCCGCTGCAGCGCCTCGATCAGGTCGGGAAAGATGCGTCGGCTCACGACGACGCGGAGTGAAGGGTTCATGAATCGTTCCGGGGAAGGTCGGCCATAACCGGCAGGTGGATCATCAGACGTAATAGAGCACGAGATACGCAAGCAGCAGCACGAGGACCCACAGCGCCATGCTGCCGATCGGGGACGTTTGCGCGAGGCCTCCATGGCGCATGACGTATCCGCGGACGCCGCCGCGCACGCGGTCGAAGGTCGCCATCGCCGCCCCCGCCGCCGCCTCGCGAACGAGCGCAAGCGACCGCCCGACGGCGCGCACCGCCCAGGTCAGTGGCCGCCGATAGATCCAGTCGACGTCCAGGGTGATGGTCGGCGTGCGCTTCAGCAGCGGCAGCAGCAGGAAGAAGGCAAGCCCGGAGAACAGCAGCAGCTGCGTCTGGGTGACGACGTGAGGCGCCGTGTACGGAACGTAGTCCACCGGATACGGCAGCAGGCGGTACAGGGGATCGGGCCAGACACCGAGCGCGATGCAGAGGAAGGCGAACAGGACCATCGCCCACCTCATGCTCGACGGCGGATCGGCCGGACGCAACCCCGAGTCCTTCTGGAAGAAGACGAACCACGGAAACTTGATGCCGGCGTGCAGGAACACTCCGGCGGATGCCGCGGTGAGCAGCAACCA
>JAOUJD010000339.1 GCA_029883565.1 Burkholderiaceae bacterium | reverse complement strand
CGAGTTCGTCAAGGGCGACGACGGCCGCGAGCGGCTGCAGATCAACTTCCAGAACTGCGTGCACTGCAAGACCTGCGACATCAAGGACCCGACGCAGAACATCGTCTGGGTGACGCCGGAGGGCGGCGGCGGGCCGAACTACACGAACATGTAGCGCTCGTGCCTGCGTGGTGCGGGCGAAAAAAAACCGCGGCGAGCCGCGGTTTCTTTCATTGCAGTGCAGGCCTCAGATGACCTGGATCTGCGACGCCTGGGGACCCTTGGGGCCGTCCTTGGCGACGTACGACACGCGTTGACCTTCAGTCAGCGACTTGAAGCCGCCGGCCTGGATCTCCGAAAAGTGCGCGAACAGGTCCTTGGAGCCGTCTTCCGGCGTAATGAATCCGAAACCCTTGGCGTCGTTGAACCACTTGACTGTACCTTGTGCCATTTTCTCGTTCCTTGATGGTGAGATGTGAATTCGCTGCAGGAAATGCCCTGCGGCGAGCGAACGTTCAAGAAACGTGAACCAGGGAGAACTCAGACTCCGCTGCAGGCAGCGGGATGGAGATAACCAAGGACAAGCGCGACTCAAACCGATAGCAGACGCAAGGTACGCGAACAACCGCCTGCTGTCGAGAACTATTTATTTGGCGTTGCGCCCTTGAAGTCGGGCAGACCGTGCCCCCGGAGGGAAGGCACGGCCTGCCTCCGGCCCTACTGCACCGGCGTCGACAGCCTCGCCAGCAAGGTCTCGAAGCGTTCCGCTCCTTCGGCGAAGCCCGAAACCGGCACGGCGCGCATGCGGGGGCGCGCGGCGGCCGACCAGGCGTGCTGTTCCGCAAACGCGGTGTAGTCGTTGGGCTCGGCCGCGTCGTCCAGCAGATCGTCTGTGCCGAACAGCACGTAGCGTCCGCGCTCCTGGGCCTGATCGGCCAGCAGGACGAACGCCAGGCAGGCGAACGAGTCGCGGCACCGATAGGCCACATAGCGTTCGATCGCGGCGTCGCCGTTCTTCACCGAGCTGCCGGTGCGTGCATGGCCCTTGCTGTCCGTCAGCGGCTGCGGGCGGAAGCCCTTGGTGCCGGAGGAGGCGGCGATCGCCGTTTCCGCGCTGATGTCGTACCTTCGCGCCAGTTCGGTCGCGAGCGAACCGAGCTGTTCGGCAGCGCGCGCCTCGAGCAGGACCTCGCTGCGGGGCCGCTTGCGACGAACCGCGACCGCGCGCGCCGGCAACCGGGCCTTGATGCGCTCCTCGAGTTCGACGGCGGTGGTCTCCGAGACCCGGCCACTCGAACGCTGGGTCTGCAGGTTGGCCAGCAGGTTCACCAGTTGATCCTTGTCCAGGGCCGACAGACGCTCGTCGGTCCACACGATCTGGCTTGGGGGGATATACGCCGGCTTGAGCGGAACGTTCTTCGACTTGCTCATGGTGTTTCCAGTTCTTCAGTGAGGCGCCCTCGCGGCTCCTCGATACCCGAGTATCGCCGCAAACGACATGGGGCGCTTGCGGCCCCGGCGGAGGGCACCTTCAGCGTATGGAGGACTCCTTCCATGATTCCCCTTGCCGCGCAGGGTCGCCTGTGGCGACACTGCGTCCATGGCGACTCAGCCGTCCCGCCGTCATATCGCTACGCTGCGCGGTGTCGGGCGCATGGCCGCGGATGCCACGACCGGCATCGCCGACCTCGCGCAGGCGCTGCATGCGCGCATCGCGCGCGGACCGGTTCGCCTCGGCGGGCCGGTGGTCGCCGGCGCGGTGAACGGAATCACCGACCTCGTGTACGGCAGCGTGCGGGGCGCGACGCGGGCCGTCGGCAACGGGCTGGACGCGCTGCTGCGGCAACTCGAGCCGCTCCTCGAAGAACTCCCCGACAACGGCACCGGGCGCGCGCCGCTGCCCGCGCCGAACCGGACGCGCGAAGCGGTGCTGGCCGCGCTCAACGGCGTGCTCGGCGACTACCTGGCACAGACCGGCAATCCGCTCGCCATCCCCATGAGCCTGCGTCGCCAGGGCGTGCCGCTGACGCTCGAACGCGACGCGCTGCGCGCGAGGATCGAGCCGGTCGCGCCGAAGGTCGTCGTGCTGCTGCATGGCCTGTGCATGAACGACCTGCAATGGGGCCAGCCCGACGCGGACGGCCCGGGCCACGACCACGGCGCCGCGCTCGAACGCGAGCTGGGATGCACCGCGCTCTACCTGCACTACAACTCCGGCCTGCACGTATCGACCAACGGGCGCGCGCTCGCCGCCCTCCTCGACTCGCTCGTTGCCGCCTGGCCGGTCGAACTCGGGCAGATCGTCCTCGTCGCCCACAGCATGGGCGGGCTGGTGGCCCGCAGCGCAGTTCACTACGGAGCGCAGGCCGGGTGCGCCTGGCTGCCGCGCCTGCGCGCGATGGCGTTCCTGGGCACCCCGCATCACGGCGCTCCGCTGGAGCGCGGCGGGCACTGGGTCGACGTGCTGCTGAGGAGCACCGGCTACACGGCGCCATTCGCGCGCCTGGGCCGGATCCGCAGCGCCGGCATCACCGACCTGCGCCACGGCAGCGCGCTCGACGAGGACTGGCAGGGCCACGATCGCTTCGCGCACGGCCACGACACGCGCGTTCCGCTGCCGCTG
>JAOUJD010000082.1 GCA_029883565.1 Burkholderiaceae bacterium | reverse complement strand
GGCCATGAAGGTGGAGAGTTCTTCGGCGGAAGCCATTCATCGGGGCCACTGAACCGGGACGACGACGCGGCCGGCAGGGCCCGATCAAAGAGGGGAAAAACGGCCGGGCATGCTAGCAGGAAGCCTCGCGAACAGGCCATTGCGATCGGCATGGCGGTTTGCAGAATGTGGTGCGCTGCAGTATCGTCCCGCCCTCTTGTAACACAAGAACAAAGCTCAGCGACTGCAGCCTATCCCGTTGTAACCGCCAGAAGCGCCCGCCGCACCGCCCGCCACAAGTGGGCATGGAACGGCATCCGATCAATTTCCAGTGGACTTTGAGAGGGTTCGCGAAATGCAACTCACCGGCGCCGAGATCGTTGTACGTTGTTTGCAGGATGAGGGAGTCACCCACGTCTTCGGATATCCCGGAGGCGCGGTCCTGTACATCTACGACGAGATCTTCAAGCAGGACAAGTTTCAGCACATCCTCGTTCGTCACGAGCAGGCCGCGGTGCACGCGGCGGATGCCTATTCGCGCTCGAGCCAGCGCATCGGCGTCGCACTGGTGACGAGCGGACCCGGGGTCACGAACGCGGTGACCGGCATCGCCACCGCGTACATGGACTCGATACCGATGGTGATCATCACCGGCCAGGTGCCGACCCACGCCATCGGGCTGGATGCCTTCCAGGAGTGCGACACGGTCGGGATCACCCGTCCCTGCGTGAAGCACAACTTCCTCGTGAAGGACGTGCGCGACCTGGCGCTGACGATCAAGAAGGCGTTCTACATCGCCCATACCTGTCGTCCCGGGCCCGTCCTGGTGGACATCCCGAAGGACGTCACCGTGGCGCGCACCGACTACCACTACCCGCGCGAGCTCGACATGCGCTCGTACCGGCCGGTGGTGAAGGGCCACCAGGGGCAGATCAAGAAGGCCGTGCAGCTGCTGCTCGCGGCCGAACGGCCGATGGTCTACACGGGCGGCGGCGTGATCCTGTCGGATTCCTCCGACCTGCTGAGCCGGCTCGTCAACCTGCTCGGCTTTCCGTGCACCAACACGCTGATGGGGCTGGGCGCGTTCAAGGCGAGCGATTCCAAGTTCGTCGGCATGCCGGGCATGCACGGCACGTACGAGGCCAACATGGCCATGCAGCACTGCGACGTGCTGCTCGCGGTCGGCGCCCGCTTCGACGACCGCGTGATCGGGAACCCGAAGCACTTCGCCTCGAATCCGCGCAAGATCGTCCACATCGACGTCGACCCGTCGTCCATCAGCAAGCGCGTCAAGGTCGACGTGCCGATCGTGGGCGACGTCCGCGAAGTGCTGACCGAGCTGCTGGCGCAGCTCGAGGCCGGCGCCGCGCGTCCGGACGCGGCGAAGCTCAAGGCGTGGTGGGACCAGATCAACGAGTGGCGCAAGCGCGACTGCCTGCGGTACGAGCGCAACGGCGAGGCGATCAAGCCGCAGTACGTGGTGGAGACGCTGTGGAAGGTGACGGGCGGCGACGCCTTCGTCACGTCCGACGTCGGCCAGCACCAGATGTGGGCGGCGCAGTACTACCGCTTCGACAAGCCGCGCCGCTGGATCAACTCGGGCGGGCTCGGCACGATGGGCGTCGGACTGCCGTACGCGATGGGCGTGCAGATGGCCAACCCCGGCGCGGAGGTCGCGGTCATCACCGGCGAGGCCTCGATCCAGATGTGCATCCAGGAGCTGTCGACCTGCAAGCAGTACCGCCTGACGCCGAAGATCTGCAACCTCAACAACCGTTACCTCGGCATGGTGCGGCAATGGCAGCAGATCGACTACGGCAGCCGCTACTCCGAGTCGTACATGGACGCGCTGCCCGACTTCGTGCGGCTCGCGGAAAGCTACGGCCATGTCGGGATGCGCATCGACAACCCGGCCGATGTCGAGCCGGCGCTGAAGGAGGCGTTCGGCAAGTACAAGGACCGCCTGGTCTTCCTCGACTTCATCACCGACCAGAAGGAGAACGTCTGGCCGATGGTCAAGGCGGGCAGGGGACTGACCGAAATGCTGCTCGGCTCGGAGGACCTATGAGGCACATCATCTCGGTGCTGCTCGAGAACGAGCCCGGCGCCCTCTCGCGCGTCGTCGGGCTGTTCTCCGCGCGCGGCTACAACATCGAGACGCTGACCGTGGCGCCGACCGAGGACCCGTCGCTGTCGAGGATGACGATCGTCAGCGTCGGATCGGACGACGTGATCGAGCAGATCACGAAGCACCTGAACCGGCTGATCGAGGTCGTCAAGGTGGTGGACCTGACCGAAGGCGACTACATCGAGCGCGAACTCATGCTGATCAAGGTGCGCGCGGTCGGCAAGGAGCGCGAGGAGATGAAGCGGATGGCCGACATCTTCCGTGGCCGCATCATCGACGTCACCGAGCGCACGTACACGATCGAGCTGACGGGCAACTCCGGCAAGCTCGATGCGTTCATCCAGGCGGTCGACCGCGCGGCGATACTCGAGACGGTCCGTACCGGCGGCTCCGGCGTCGGCCGCGGCGAACGGGTGCTCCGGGTCTGAGCCCGGGGCAGGCGGAACAGGAACAGGGGACTTCGGGGCGGGGTTTTCGTAGTCACTACAGTTGCGCGCAGCGCCGGGCCGCTCCCAGGCGGCGCGCACAAATCGAGGACTTCGCGTGCACGTGCGACGCGAAGCGTCGCGCAAAGGCGAAGTGGAGGAGAAGGCATGAAGGTGTATTACGACAAGGACGCGGACCTGTCGCTGGTCAAGGGCAAGAAAGTCACGATCGTCGGCTATGGCTCGCAGGGGCACGCGCATGCGCAGAACCTGACGGACTCGGGCGTCAAGGTGACCATCGGCCTGCGCAAGGGCGGCGTGTCGTGGAAGAAGGCCGAGGGCGCCGGGCTGGCAGTCAAGGAGGTGGCCGAGGCGGTCAGGGACGCCGACATCGTGATGATCCTGCTGCCCGACGAGAACCACGCGCAGGTGTATTCCGAGGCCATCGGCCCGAACATGAAGCAGGGCGCGGCGCTCGCGTTCGCGCACGGTTTCAACATCCACTACGGGCTGATCCAGCCGCGCGCCGACCTCGACGTGCTCATGATCGCGCCGAAGGCGCCCGGGCACACCGTGCGCTCGACCTTCAAGCAGGGCGGCGGAGTGCCGATGCTGGTGGCGATCCACAAGGATGCGTCGGGCATGGCGCGCCATCTCGCGCTGTCGTACGCGGCCGCCATCGGCGGCGGCAAGGCCGGGATCATCGAGACCAACTTCCGCGAGGAGACCGAGACCGACCTGTTCGGCGAACAGACCGTGCTGTGCGGCGGCACCGTGGAACTGATCAAGGCCGGCTTCGAGACCCTGGTGGAAGCGGGCTACGCGCCGGAGATGGCCTACTTCGAGTGCCTGCACGAGCTGAAGCTGATCGTCGACCTCATCTACGAGGGCGGCATCGCCAACATGAACTACTCGATCTCCAACAACGCGGAGTACGGGGAGTACGTGACCGGCCCGAAGATCATCACCGACGAGACCAAGCAGGCGATGCGCCAGGCGCTGAAGGACATCCAGACCGGCGAATACGCGAAGAGCTTCGTGCTCGAAAACCGGGCCGGCGCGACCACGCTGAACGCACGCAGGCGGCTGATGGCGGAGCACCCGATCGAGCAGGTCGGGGAGAAGCTGCGGGCGATGATGCCGTGGATCAAGGCGAACCGGCTGGTCGACCAGTCGAAGAACTGATTCGCAGGAGGCGGGCGGACGCGCTCCGGCGCGTCCGCCGCGTTGGCTCCGATCGCGCGGCAGGGCGAGCGGCGTCGCGCCGCGCCGGCAAGGGCCAGGCCCGAAGAATCCTTCCAGCGACCGCGGCTCGCGCGCAACCCCGTTTGCGCTGCGCTCCCGTATACAGTCCCGTCATTCCCATGGAGAGGAAACGATGAAGCGACTGATGGCCCTGATCGCGTTCCCCCTGGCCCTGTTCGCGCTGCCGGCGGCAGCCCAGAGCCCCCCGATCGTGGCGCCGAGTCCCGGCGTGCTGCTGATGATGACCGGATCGGCGGAGGTCGAAGTGCCGAACGACGAGGCGGTGGCGAACTTCTTCTACGAGGCCCAGGACGCCGACCTGGCGAAGGCCCAGGGACTGGTCAACCAGCGGGTCGCCGAGGGCACGGCCGCCCTGAAGAAGGCCGATCCGAAGGCGCAGGTCGAAACGTCGGGTTACAGCAGCTACCCGGTCTACTCGAGCGGGCCGACGCGCACGATCACGGGCTGGCGGGTCAGGCAGGGCGTCGCGCTGCGCACCGGAAATCTCGCCGGCCTGCCGCGCACGGTGGCGTCGGCCCAGGCGTTGCTCGCGCTCGGAAACATCGACTTCCGCCTGTCGACGGCGGCGCGCGAGCGCGTGGATGCCCAGCTGATCCAGCTCGCCACCGCGAACCTGAATGCGCGGCTCGCGGCCGCGGCGAGCGCGCTCGGCGGCACGCCGGCGCGCCTGCGACTCGAGGAAGTCAGTTTCGGCTCGCGCGAGGGAGGGCCGCAGCCGGTGATGCTGCGCACCGCGCCCATGATGGCTTCGAACGCGAGCCCGCCGCCGCCCGGCTTCGAGTCCGGGCTATCGGTGGAACGCATGACGATCAACGGCAAGGCGCGCTTGCTGCCCTGAGTCCGGGGCGGCCCGTTCCGATACCATTGCATGTCTGATCCAGGGACATGAGCCTTGAACTATCCGCATCCGATCCTGGCGCGTGAGGGCTGGCCGTTCATCGCGGCTTCGATTGCGCTGGCCGTCGTCGTCTGGGCCCTCGCCGGCTTTGCGTGGTCGCTGCCCGCATGGCTGGTCGTGCTGTTCGTCGTCCAGTTCTTCCGCGATCCGCCGCGCCAGGTCCCGACCCAGCCGAACGCGGTGCTGTCTCCGGCCGACGGGCGCATCGTGAAGGTGGAGAAGGTGCGCGACCCGCTGACCGAGCGCGACACCCTGCTGATCAGCGTGTTCATGAACGTGTTCAACGTCCACAGCAACCGCTCGCCGGTGGACGGGACGGTCGAGCGGATCCAGTACAGCCCGGGCAAGTTCGTCAACGCCGACCTCGACAAGGCCTCGAGCGAGAACGAGCGCAATGCGATGGTGCTGCGGCTGGCCGGCGGCGAGCGGATCTCCGTGGTCCAGGTGGCCGGGCTGATCGCGCGGCGCATCCTGTGCTACGCGAAGGAGGGCCAGCGCCTCGCGCGCGGCGAGCGTTACGGTTTCATCCGTTTCGGATCGAGGGTGGACGTGTACCTGCCGCTGACTGCGCGTCCGAAGGTGGTGGTCGGCGACGTGGTGCACGCCACCACGACCATTCTCGCGGAGCTCGCATGAGGTTCCGTCGCCGCAAGGGGCGTCCGTACGGCATCGCGGCCGGCGTCCCGGTCGCGAGCGAGCCGGCGCGGCCGGTCCGCCGGCGCGGCATCTACCTGTTGCCGAACCTGTTCACGATGGCGGCGCTGTTTTCGGGGTTCTTCGCCATCGTGCAGGCCATGAGCCAGCGCTTCGAACTGGCCGCGATCGCCATCTTCGCGGCGATGGTGCTCGACGGCATGGACGGGCGGGTGGCGCGGCTGACCAACACGCAGAGCGCGTTCGGCGAGCAGTTCGATTCCCTGTCGGACATGACCTCGTTCGGCGTCGCGCCCGCGCTGGTGATGTACGAGTGGATCCTGAAGGACCTTGGCCGATGGGGTTGGGCGGGCGCGTTCGTCTACTGCGCCGGCGCCGCGCTGCGGCTTGCGCGCTTCAACGCGAACCTCGGCGTGGTCGACAAGCGCTTCTTCCAGGGACTGCCGAGTCCGGCTTCCGCCGCCCTGATCGCCGGTTTCGTCTGGCTCGCGATCGACAACAAGTTCCCGATCCGCGAGGCGTGGCTGCCGTGGGTCGCGTTCGCGCTCACCGTGTATGCGGGGTTCACGATGGTCTCGAGCGCCCCGTTCTACAGCGGCAAGTCGTTCCACGTCGGGCGCAGCGTTCCCTTCTGGGTGCTGGTGGCGCTGATCGCGCTGATCTTCGTGGTTTCGTCGGACCCGCCGATCGCGCTGTTCACGCTGTTCTGCGGCTACGCGCTGTCGGGCTACTTCTACTGGGCCTGGCGCTGGTTCCGGGGCGAATCGAACCCCGCCAAGCCGGTCGCGGCCGCGCCGGCGACCCCGCCGGCGCCCCCCAAGCAGGGGTGAGGGCGGTTGTTGGCAGCCGCATTTCCGCCTATAGTCGCTGCACATGCTTCGCTCTCTCGTCACCGCCTCCGTTCCGCTGCCGGCAGCCGTTCACGGCCTGCTGCTGCACCTGCTGCGCCCCGCGCGCAGCTGACCCCCGACCCACAATTCGAGCCTTGCCGCTGCCAGAGCCCGGAGCCTGGCAGATGAGGACGTTTCCGCCCCTGGAGCCACCATGACCGACCGATTGATCATTTTCGACACCACCCTGCGCGATGGTGAACAGAGCCCCGGCGCCTCGATGACGAAGGAAGAGAAACTTCGCATCGCCAAGCAGCTGGAGCGACTGCGCGTCGACGTGATCGAGGCGGGCTTCGCCGCGTCTTCCAACGGCGACTTCGAGGCCGTGCGCTCGATCGCAACGGCCGTGAAGGACTCCACCGTGTGCTCGCTCGCGCGCGCCAACGACCGCGACATCGGCCGCGCGGCCGAGGCGCTGGAACCGGCGCGGTCCAAGCGCATCCACACGTTCATCGCGACGTCGCCGCTGCACATGGAGAAGAAGCTGCGCATGACGCCGGACCAGGTGTTCGAGCAGGCCAAGCTCGCGGTGCGGTTCGCCCGGCAGTTCACCGACAACGTGGAGTTCTCGCCCGAGGACGGCTACCGGTCGGAGCCGGACTTCCTGTGCCGGGTGCTGGAGGCCGTGATCGCCGAGGGTGCAACCACGATCAACATCCCCGACACCGTGGGATACGCGGTGCCCGAGCTGTATGGCGAGTTCCTGCGCAACCTGCGCGCCCGCATACCGAATTCCGACAAGGCGGTCTGGAGCGTGCACTGCCACAACGACCTCGGGATGGCGGTCGCGAATTCGCTCGCGGGAGTGATGATCGGCGGCGCCCGGCAGGTCGAATGCACGATCAACGGGCTCGGCGAGCGCGCGGGCAACTGCTCGCTGGAGGAAGTGGTGATGGCGGTGCGCACGCGCCGCGACTTCTTCGGGCTCGATGTCGGCGTCGATACCACGCAGATCGTTCCCGCTTCGAAGCTGGTATCGGGCATCACCGGCTTTCCGGTCCAGCCGAACAAGGCCGTCGTCGGCGCGAACGCCTTCGCGCACGCGTCGGGCATTCACCAGGACGGCGTCCTGAAGGCGCGCGACACCTACGAAATCATGCGCGCCGAGGACGTCGGCTGGAGCGCCAACAAGATCGTCCTGGGCAAGCTGTCGGGCCGCAACGCGTTCAAGCAGCGGGTGCACGACCTCGCGATCCCGATCGACAGCGAAACCGAGCTGAACGCCGCCTTCGCGCGGTTCAAGGAGCTGGCGGACCGCAAGTCCGAGATCTTCGACGAGGACATCCAGGCGCTGTTCTCCGACGAGGCGGTGACGCCGCACGACGAGCACTTCAAGCTGATCTCCATGGCGCAGCACTCCGAGACCGGCGAGCGTCCGCACGCCACGGTCGTGCTGTCGGTCGGGCACCAGGAACTGCGCGCGGAGTCCGACGGCAACGGCCCGGTCGATGCCACGCTCAGGGCCATCGAGAGCCAGGTCAAGAGCGGATCCGAGCTGCTGCTCTATTCGGTGAACGCCATCACGACGGGCACCGAGTCGCAGGGCGAGGTCACCGTGCGGCTGGCCCGCGCCGGCCGCATCGTGAACGGGGTGGGCGCGGACCCGGACATCATCGCCGCTTCGGCGAAGGCCTACGTGAACGCGCTGAACAAGCTCTACACGACGGCCGAGCGCCTGAATCCTCAGACCTCCATGACGCCCTGAGGCGCGCCGCGGAAACGGCCCGACGCTGGATCCGGCCCGCGCGCAGGTGGGGCCTGGCCGCCGCCCTGCTCGTCGCGGTGCTGCCACTGCTCGCGGTCGCGCAGTCCGCCGAGCCGGCGCGACCCGAGCCGATCCGCCTCGCGATGATCGAGGCGTTCTCGGGTCCGTTCGCCAATGCGGGCGAGGCGGTCGCGCGCAACCTGACATTCGCGATCGAACTCATCAATGCCCGCGGTGGCGTCGACCTGCCCGGAGGGTGGCGCCCGCTGCAGCTGATGACCCTGGACTCCAAGGGCCAGGTCGAGGAGGCGCTTGTGATGCTGCGGCGGGCGACCGACCAGCCGGTCGGCTTCGTCCTGCAGGGCAACAGCTCGGCCGTGGCGGCCGCGCTGATCGAAGCGGTGAACCGGCACAACGAGCGCAGCCCGGCGCGGCGGGTGCTCTACCTCAACTACTCCGCGGTCGATCCGTCACTGACCAACGAGCGGTGCAGCCCCTGGCACTTCCGCTTCGACGCCCACGTGGAGATGCGGATGGCCGCCCTGGTCGAAGCGCTGGCCGCGGACCCATCGGCCCGGCGCGTCTATCTGCTGAACCAGGACTACAGCTTCGGTCGCGAAGTGGCGGCGCAGGCGAAGTCGATGCTGGGCGAGCGGCTGCCCCGTGTCCGCATCGTCGGAGAGGACCTGCATCCGGTCGGCCGCGTGCGCGACTTCGCCCCTTATGTGGAGAAGATCAAGGCGAGCGGCGCCGATACGGTGATCACCGGCAACTGGGGCAACGACCTGACCCTGCTGGTGCGCGCGGCCCGTGAATCCGGACTGAAGGCCAACTTCTACACGTTCTACGGGAACGGGCTCGGGGCGCCCGCGACCTTCGGCGCGGCCGGCGTCGGGCGGGTGCGGGCCGTGGCGGAATGGCATCCGAATGCGCCCCCGGCCAGCATGGAGCGCGTCTACGAGGCGTTCCGGCAGCGCTACCCGGACCCCAGGGCGGACTACTTCCAGGCCAGGACGGTCGTCATGCTGGAGATGCTGGTCCGCGCGATCGAAGGGGCGGGGAGCACCGACGCACTGGCCGTGGCGCGCGCACTGTCCGGCATGACCTACGGGCCGGCGGAGGGCAATCCGCTGGGAACGGTGACCATGCGGGCCGCGGACCATCAGCTGATCGGCCCCCTGGTCGTGTCCGTGCTGGACAAGCAGGGCGCGCCGGGAGTCCGGTTCGACGTCGAGGGCAGCGGCTACGGCTTCCGGTCCGAGCGGGCGATTCCGGCCTCGGACACGGCCCGGCCGACGACCTGCCGGCTGGCCTGGCCGGCTTCCTGATGCCGCCTGCGGCCCCGGTCCGGGGCCTCCCGTCGGGAGCGCCGGCCGGGTGGCCCGATCGGGCTATAATCTCGGGCTTTCACGGCACGGCCCATCCTTCCGTGTCCGCGTGTTCATCAGTCGAAAGGGAAATCATGGCAGTTGCAGATATCAATAAGTCGGAAATCGTCGCCAAGTACCAGCGGGCCAAGGCGGACACCGGCTCGCCCGAAGTCCAGATCGCGCTCCTGACGGCGCGTATCAACGAGCTGACCGACCACTTCAAGGCCCACGTGAAGGATCACCATTCGCGTCGCGGGCTGCTGAAGATGGTGAGCCGTCGCCGCAAGCTCCTCGACTACCTGAAGGGCAAGAACCCCGAGGCGTACAAGGGGCTTATCGACAGCCTCGGACTGCGCAAGTAGTCAATGACCCGGACATGCATGCAGGCAGCCTGCGCGGAGTGATCCACGCGGGCTGCTGCGCTGTGTCCGGCCCAACCGCGTGCTGCGATATGGACGTAAGGACCGAAACCGGGACCGAGTCGTCGATACCGCAGCGTGCCGGGTCGCACCGGATCGAGCGTCGTGCGACCGAGCCAATCAAGAAAGGAACGCCAAGTGTTCGATAAAGTGGTCAAGAAGTTCGCGTACGGTGCGCACACCGTCACGCTGGAAACGGGTGAGATCGCACGCCAGGCCGGTGGAGCCTGCCTGGTCTCGATGGACGACACCGTGGTGCTGGCCACCGTGGTGGCCCGCAAGGAAGCCAAGCCGGGCCAGGACTTCTTTCCCCTGACCGTCGACTACATCGAGAAGACCTACGCCGCGGGCCGCATCCCCGGGGGATTCTTCAAGCGCGAGGGTCGCCCGTCGGAGAAGGAGACTCTGACGTCGCGCCTGATCGACCGCCCGATCCGCCCGTTGTTTC
>JAOUJD010000081.1 GCA_029883565.1 Burkholderiaceae bacterium | reverse complement strand
GGTGTTCCAGCGCCCGGTGCTGCTGCGCCGCTCGGCGCTCGCCAACGTGATCTATGCCCTCAAGCTCGCGAACGTGCCGCTACCGCAGCGCGAGGAGCGCGCCCTCGAAGCGCTGCGCAAGGTCGGGCTCGAGGAGTTCGCCGGGCACTCGGCGCGCGTCCTGTCGGGCGGGGAACAGCAGCGGCTGGCCCTGGCACGCGTGTGGGCCCTTCAACCCGAGGTCCTCTTTCTCGACGAGCCGACCGCAAGCCTCGACCCCGGCGCCACGCACGAGGTCGAGAGGGTGATCGGCGCGATGCATGCGGCCGGCACCAAGATCGTGCTGGTGACGCACAACCTCGGCCAGGCGAGTCGCCTGGGCGACGAGATCCTGTTCCTGCATCAGGGGCGGCTCGTCGAACGCGCCCCGGCCGACCGTTTCCTGAAGCGTCCGGCCTCGCCCGAGGCCGCGAAATTCCTCGAAGGAGAACTGCCATGGTAATTGTCCGTCGTACCTTCGTGTCCATGCTTGCGGCGTTGGTCGCCTTCGCGGCCCAGGCAGAGGACAGGTTCATCACCGTCGCCTCGACGACTTCGACCGAACAGTCGGGCCTGTTCGGCTTCCTGCTGCCCGCCTTCCAGGAGAAGACCGGGATCCAGGTCCGCGTCGTCGCGCTCGGAACCGGCCAGGCGCTGGACGTTGCGCGCCGCGGCGACGCCGACGTCGTGTTTGTCCACGCGAAGACGGCAGAGGAGAAATTCCTGGCCGAGGGCCACGGCGTCAAGCGCTATCCGGTGATGTACAACGACTTCGTCCTGATCGGACCCAGGAGCGATCCCGCCAGGATCGCCGGCGGCAAGGACATCCTGGCCGCGTTGAAGAAGATCCAGGCGGCGCAGGCGCCGTTCGTGTCGCGCGGCGACCGGAGCGGCACGCACATGGCCGAACTGAATCTGTGGAAGGCGGCAGGGATCGAGATCGACAAAGGCAAGGGACCCTGGTACCGCGACACGGGTCAGGGCATGGGGCCGGCGCTGAACACGGCGGCGTCGATGAATGCGTACGTCCTGGCCGACCGCGCAACCTGGCTCGCGTTCAAGAACCGGGGCGACCTCGGAATCCTGGTCGAAGGCGACAAGCGCCTCTTCAACCAGTACGGGGTGATCCTGGTCAATCCCGACAAGCACCCTTCCGTGAAGAAGCAGCTCGGCCAGGCGTTCATCGACTGGCTGGTCTCGCCGGAAGGACAGAAGACAATCGCCGACTACAAGATCGGCGGCGAGCAGCTCTTCTATCCCAACGCCGGGCAACCGGACGCCTGAGCGACCGCTCCTTCAACTTCGCCATCGCGCGCGGCGGGCCCTAGCCGCCGCCGCGATGCATCGCCCGGTCGAGTCGCGCCAGCAGCGCATCCTGCGCCGCGCGCGTGCCGCCGTCGAACCGGAACGTCACGCGCAGGGTCGGCAGGCGGATCAGGGCGATGCGACGCTCCGGACCCGGCTCCACGCCGATGTCCAGCCGCACTTCGCCGTCGGTGACCCGATACGTCGGCGCCGCGCCTTCGATGCGGCCGGCGGCGGCCTGCCGCAGCGAGGCGTCGAATTCGGCGAGCGTGCTGGTCACGTCGCGAATCAGGACGGCGGACAGCGTCACGAGCGGCGGCCGCCCGCAGGCCCGCGTCGCCAGGTCTTCATCCGGGGCGCGCCGTTCAGCCGCCAGCAATCGGCGGCCACACCGCAAGCTGATCGCCCTCGCGCAGGACCGTGGTGGCACGCGCCGCGGGCGCGATGAAGACACCGTTGACGAGCACCAGGTGCGTGAGCTTGGGCGGCAGGCGATAGCGCTCGATCAACGCCCCCACCGTGGCGTCGTCGTCAACGTCGAGTTGCACCTGGTTCTGGCGCGCCTCGGCCGGCAGGTAGTCCGACAGCGAGGCATACAGCTTCAGAGTCACTTTCATGGCGCGATGCTACCGGCCCGCAGCCCGCCGCTTCAGCGGACGACCGACGTGGGTTGGCTGCGGGCCACATAGGCTTCGACGAACTGGCCGGGCGTCCTGAGCAGCCGGTCCTTCCACTCGCCGAGCCGGATGCGGCCCTGGATCAGGCCGCGCAGCGCTCCGACGTGCTGCGTCAGGCCGATGGCGGTGGCGCCGACGACGACGTCGCGTTCGAACTGCAGGCTCAGGTAGCGAAACGCCGCTTCGTCGACTTCCTCGACGCCCTGCCCGCCGGCGACACCACCCCACTGTCCGAACGATGTCGACACCAGGCCCAGCGTGTCGAGCACGTTGAATGCGAGCGCGCCGGAGCTCTGGATCGGGCGGTCCAGCATGCCGAGCGCTGCCGCGCGCGCCTGTTCGACGGCGTCGGGCTGGATCGCGTTCACGAAGGACTTGCCGGTGCCGAACTCGGCCGCCTCGGCCACGTCACCCGCGGCGAACACCTCGGGCACGCTCGTGCGCATGGCGCCGTCTACCTGCACGCCGAGCCCGACCCGGACCCGCGATCCCTGCAGGAACTCGACGTTCGGCCGCACGCCCGCCGACGCGATCACGAGGTCGGTCTCGACGACCTGGCCGTCGGACAGGTGCGCCTTCAGCGGGGCGCCTGCGTGGATGCGATCGACCTTCACGCCGGTCATCACGCGTACTCCGCGGCCCTCGACCCATCGACGGATCATGCCGGAGGCCGTCGGCGTCATCATCCGCGGCACCATGCGGTCGCCCATCTCGACCACGGTCAGCTTCACCCCGCGCTCGGCGAGCGATTCCATGATGATGCAGCCGATGAAGCCGGCCCCGATCTGCAGCACCCGCTTGCCCTTCGCCGCCAGGCGCGCGATCGCCCGCGCGTCCTCCAGCGTCCAGCACGCGTGCACGCCGGGCGAGTCGATGCCGGGAACCGACGGCATGATCGGGTGCGAACCGGTGGCGATCAGCAGCCGGTCGTACCTGAGCGGTGCACCCTTTTCGAGCGACACGGTGCGGGCTCGATCGTCGACTGCGGTCGCGCGGTCCTGCACGAGCCGGATGCCGAGCCGGTCGAAGTGGTCGGCGCTCTTGCGCAGGTGGGTTCCCTCCTCGCCGATGCGGCCCATCAGCAGGTACGGGATCGCCATGCGCGAATACGGCGGTTCGGGTTCGCAGCCGACCAGCACGATTTCATCGCGCGCGGCGTAATGGCGCAGCGTTTCGGCGGCGACGACGCCCGCCGGCCCGTTGCCGAGAATGACGTGCTTCATGCGGTACCTCGAAAAAGAGACGGGGCGCGATCAGCGCCCCGGTGAGTCGAGTTCAAGCCTGCCGGGGTCCGCCCCAGGGGGCGGCCTCTCGAATCAGTTCAGTCCGAGACGCTTCAGCGTGTCCTTGTTCGGCTTGCCGTCCTTGTCCCAGCCACGCAGTTCGTAGTACTCCGGCAGCATCTTCTCGATGCCGCTGACGAGACCCTTGGCCGGGCCGGTCTTGGCCGGCTCGGTCTTCAGCCTCGGCGGCAGGTCGTCGTCCTTCTTCGTGAGGCCGGCGCCGAGGTTGAACTGCTTCTCCATGTTCCAGATGCGCTCGCCGACCTCGTTGAGCTTGTCCATCGACCAGTCGCCCTCGCATGCGGCGGCGATCTGCGGCTGGATGTCCGCCAGCGTCCAGGCGAACGACGTGAAGATGCACAGGCCCGCCGCGTCGAACACCGCGGTCGCGTCCTGGAACGCCTTGACGAGCGCCGGCTTGCCTTCGGTCGCGTGCGGATCGGTCTTCACCGGGATGCCGAGCACCTCGGAGGACACGGTGTACGAACGCAGGTGGCACGCGCCGCGGTTGGAGGTGGCGTAGGTCAGGCCCATGCCCTGGATGGCGCGCGAGTCGTAGGCCGGGAACTCCTGGCCTTTCACGCTCATCGACAGCTCGGGCTTGCCGTACTTGGCGCACAGGCGCTTCGACCCGAGTCCGACGTCCTTGCCGAAGCCCTGGCTCGCGCCGGTCATGCGCACGAGCTCGACCAGCGCCTGCGCCGAACCGAACGGTGCTTCGCAGCCGATCTGCTCCTTCGTCAGCACGCCGAGCTCGTACAGCTCCATCACGGCCGACACGGTGGCGCCGAACGAGATCGGGTCCATGCCCTCCTCGTTGCAGATGATGTTGGCGTACGTGAGCGCCTCGAGATCATCGACGCCGTTGCTTGCGCCGAGCGACCACGCGTTCTCGTATTCCAGGCCGCCGGTCGCGCCCCAGTATTTCGGGCTGTTGACGACCGAGAAGTGGGTCTTGTCCATCTGCGACACGCGCCCGCAGGCGATCGTGCAACCGAAGCAGGCGGAGTTGGTGACCAGGTTGGCCTTGCCGTCGGTCGGCCGCTTCTCGCGCATGGCCTCGGCCGAGATCTTGCCGGCACCCTCGAACTGCACATCGCGGTGATTGCGCGTCGGCAGCGCGCCGACCTCGTTGATCACGTTCATCAGCACCTGCGTGCCGTAGGTGGGCAGGCCCTGGCCGGTGACCGCGTTGTCCGCCAGCACCTTCTTCTTCTCGCTCGTGACCTTCAGGAACTCGCCGAAGTCCTTGATGCCGCCGAGGCCCTTGGTGCCGCGCACCGCGACCGCCTTCAGGTTCTTCGAGCCCATCACGGCGCCGACGCCCGAACGGCCGGCCGCGCGGTGCAGGTCGTTCACGATGCACGCGTACAGCACGCCGTTCTCGCCGGCGCGACCGATCGAGGAAACGCGGATCTGCGGGTCATGGTGCGACTTCTTGATGATCTCCTCGGTGTCCCAGGTCGACTTGCCCCACAGATGCGAGGCGTCGCGCAGTTCGGCCTTGTCATTCTCGACGTACAGGTAGACCGGCTTCGGCGACTTGCCCTCGAAGATGATCATGTCCCAGCCGGCGAACTTCAGCTCGGCGCCGAAATAGCCGCCCGAGTTGGAGCAGGCGATCGCGCCGGTCAGCGGCCCCTTGGTCACCACCGCGTAGCGTCCGCCGGTGGAGGCCATCGTGCCGGTCAGCGGTCCGGTGGTCATCAGCAGCTTGTTGGCGGGCGACAGCGGATCGACCTTGGGATCGACCTCCTCGCAGAAGTACTTCGTCGCCAGGCCGCGTGAGCCGAGGTACTCGTCGGCCCACTTCATGTTCAGCGGTTCGCTCTTGCAGGTGCCGGCCCCGAGGTCGACGCGCAGCACTTTTCTCGTCCATCCCATGGTCGTCTCCTTACAGCACCGCGGTGTTGGCGCGGCCGGCCCACTGGCGCATCTTCTCCAGGCCGGTCCAGTCAGCGTCGACAAAGGTGATCGCGCCGGTCGGGCAGGCCTTGGCGCACTCCGGATCGCCGCCGCACAGGTCGCATTTCTGCACCTTCCCGCTGTCGGCGACGTAGTTGATCGTGCCGAACGGGCAGGCGATCGTGCAGACCTTGCAACCGACGCAAGTCGCTTCCAGCACGATCTTGGCGCCAGTCGCCGGGTCGACCTTGATCGCCTCGACCGGGCAGGCCATCTGGCACCACGCCTCCGCGCACTGGGTGCAGGTGTACGGCACCTTGCGCCCCTCGTGCTCGAACGCGAACACCTTGATGCGGGACTTGGCGGGGTTGAACGTGCCGGTGTTCTCGTACGAGCACGCCATTTCGCACTGCAGGCAGCCCGTACACTTCACCGGATCGAGATACAGGGACTTCATCATGAGGCGGTCTCCTCGTGAGGCGATCGATGTTCTTCTGTGTTTGCCGGCGGGACCGCAGTGGCGCGGGGCGGGCGGCAGACTATCCTCTTGAAGCATGATGCCACCGATTGGTCCGACTGTGCATCGGCGGCCGCGCGCACGGGAGGGGTTGGGCCGGTTCGTGCGATCGGGACGGCCGCCCGCAGCGACACCAGCGGCGGCCACTTCGCCTCGACACGACGGATCGCCCCGCGATCCTTGGGGAGACACGACGCAATGACGATCACCGACCCCGACGCCGCAGACGCCAGCTGGCTGCCCATTGCGGACGCGCGACGGACGATGCTTGATGCCGTGAGACCTGTCACGGGCTGGGAGAGCATTCCACTCAGCGATGCGCTGGGCCGCGTGCTGGATCGCGACGTGGTGGCGCCGTTCGACGTGCCCGCGCATGACAACTGTGCGATGGACGGCTACGCGCTGCGCGCGGCCGACCTCGCGCCGGCCGGCGGCACGCGGCTGACGGTCGTCGGAACCGCGCTGGCCGGCAAGGCTTTCAGCGGCAGCGTGGGCGCGGGCCAGGCGGTGCGGGTCATGACAGGAGCCGTGCTTCCGCCCGGCGCCGACCTGGTCGTTCCTCAGGAATCGACCCATGCAGAAGGCGACACGGTGGAGTTTCCGGCCGGCGCACGAGTCGGACAGAACGTGCGCCGCGCCGGTGAGGACCTGGCACGCGGGCAGGCGGCCCTGCGCGCCGGCCGGCGCATCGGACCGGCCGACCTCGGCCTGCTCGCCTCGCTCGGCATCGCCGAAGTCGCCGTGCGGCGGCGCATCAGGGTCGCGATCGTCTCGACCGGCGACGAAATCGCGTCGATCGGCCGCGCGCTCGGGCCGGGTGAGATCTACGACAGCAACCGCTATACGCTGACCGCGGCCCTGCGCCGGCTGGACGTCGAGTTGCTCGACCTCGGCGTCGTCCGGGACGATCCGGTCGCGCTCGACCATGCGTTCCGCAATGCGGCGGAGGCGGCGGACGCCGTGATCACCTCGGGCGGGGTGTCGGTCGGCGAGGCCGACTTCGTCAAGCAGCTGATGACGCGCCTCGGCGCCGTGCACTTCTGGAAGATCGCAATCAAGCCGGGACGCCCGATGGCCTTCGGCCGGATCGGCAACGCCTGGCTGTTCGGCCTGCCAGGCAACCCGGTGGCGGTGATGGTGAGTTTCTACCAGCTCGTCATCGACGTCCTGCACAGGCTGGCCGGCGTCGATCCGCTCCCGGTCCGACCGCTGCTGACCGCCCCCTGTGTCGCGCCGATCAGGAAAGGCAAAGGCCGGACCGAGTTCCTGCGCGCCCTGCTGTTCGACGACGGCGACGGCTGGAAAGTCAAGCCGGGCGCCCAGCAAGGTTCGGGCGTGTTGCGTTCGATCGCGGAGGCCAACTGCTTCATCGTGCTGCCCGAGGACCAGGGCAACGTCGCTGCCGGCGAGGCGGTGCAGGTGCAACTGTTCGACGGACTGCTCTGATCGCCGGGCGGGCTGCCGGCATCGACGAGCTCACTGCAGATGGACGATCGCCAGCTCACACGCTACAGCCGCCACATCCTGCTGCCGCAGATCGACATCGCCGGGCAGCAGAAGCTGCTGGCGGGCGCGGTGCTGCTGATCGGCGCCGGCGGGCTCGGCGCGCCGGCTGCACTGTATCTCGCGGCCGCCGGGGTCGGACGGCTGGTGGTGTGCGACGGCGATACGGTCGACCTGACGAACCTGCAGCGCCAGGTGATCCATCGTGAGGCGGGAATCGGCGTGAACAAGGCCGAATCCGCGCGTCGTGCGCTCGCAGAGATCAATCCCGACTGCCGCGTCGAAGCGGTGCCGCAACGCGTCGCGCTGGACGACCTGCTGCGGCTGGCGCGCGACATCGATGTCGTCGTCGACGCCAGCGACAACCTCCCGACGCGCCACGCCGCCAACCAGGTCTGCGTTGCGCTGCGCAAGCCGCTCGTCAGCGGCGCGGCGATCCGCTTCTCCGGCCAGGTCGCCGTCTTCGACCGTCGCCGGCCCGGTGGATCGTGCTACGAGTGCCTGGTCGCCGCCGACAGCGAAGTGGGCGACGACCCGTGCGGGACGATGGGCGTGTTCGCGCCGCTGACCGGAGTCATCGGAACGCTGCAGGCAGGCGAGGCGCTGCGCCTGCTGCTCGACCTGCCCGATCCCCTCGCCGGCGAGCTGGTGCTGTTCGACATGTTGAGCATGGACTGGTACCGCGTTCCGGTTCCGAGAAACCCGCGCTGCCCGGTGTGCGCGAACGCCTAGTCGACGTCGCTGCTCAGCCCCTGCGCGGGATCCCGACGTGCCTGTGCCTGAACCACGCGGGCGCGTGCGCCGATGCCGAACCAGCGCCAGAACGGCGACAGGCGCCGGGGTAGCGCGGTGTCGCTCGCCGCCGGTTGGTGCGACCGCGGCAGGACGATTCCAGGGTGCGTCGCCGCGCCGGCGGTCAGTGCGCCTTCGATTCGAGGCGCGCCTGCAACTCGTCGAGCCGCGCTTCCTGCTTCTTGTTACGCGCCTCGAATTCGCGCAGCTTTTCCTGCTTGGGAGGCTGCAGCGCCGCGAGGGACGCCTCCCACGCCGTCATGTATTCGCGCAGCGCCGTGCGCGCCGCGGGGTCGACCGCGTGCTTGGCCGCGTCGTTGTAGAGGCTGCGGCCCTTCAGCGTGGTTTCGTGTACGCAGGCGGTCGATGCTTCGTTCGAGGGCGACGGCGTCTGCGGGTTGGCCGAGCCTTCGTTCATGAGCAGGTAGAGGTCCATCTTCTCGAGATAGGAGCGGTACTTGCCGCTGCAGGTGATGTAGCCCAGCCGCGTGCCCATCAGGAACTTGGCAACCGCCGGCGCGGGCGCCGGTTCTTCGGCTTTCGCCAGGACGTCCTTCGCATGCGCGGACGGCGCGATGATCGTCGCCCACGCCAGGATCAACGAAACAAGCAGGCGTGCCATGGTGCTCTCCCGTGAACCCGGATACGTTACCCCGACCTCGCCTCGCCGGGCAACGCGCTTGCCCCGAACGGTCGGCCTGGGCCGCCGTTCGTCGGGCGAGCGGCCCTAGGGTCGAAGGCGCCTGCGAGCCTGCTCGATCGCCGCCGACAAGTAGCCCTCGTAGAAGCCGGAGCGGTCGATCCCGACCAGGGGCTCGCCGAGCACCTGCCCGCGGTCGTCGAACAGCGCGACCACCGGGACGACGCGGGCTCCGAATTGCGCGGCGAAGTCGGCCTGCGTGGTCCGCAGGCCCTGCGAGTCGATCAGCGTCGCTCGGCTCGTGATGTCCACTTCGCGGAGCAGCAGCGTTGGCACCGAGAGCGCGGCCTGCTCAGCCACCCGCGGAGCAAGGTAGTTGCGCCTCACGTCCAGGCAGAACGGGCAGCCCGGCGTGCTGAACAGCACCAGCAATGGCGCTCGGTGCCGCCGCACCTGCGCGAGCAGCGGCCGCAGGTCGTCGACCGGCTGCAGGCGCTCCTCGTTCGACCCCGGCTGCGCCCGCGACCGGGCCGCGAGCGCCAGGCAGGCGCCGGCCAGCAACAGGCGGCGACGCGCGCCGGCCACGGGGATCAGGCGTACCCCGGGTTGCCCTGGGCGCCCTTGATCGACGGCAGGTTGAGCTTGCGCGGCCTGATCGTCTTCTGGTCGCGCAGGTAGGCGGCGACGACCTCCCAGACCGGCTCGCCCTTTGCGCCCTCGGCGACGGGTGCCCAGCCGGCCACCTTGTACGTCTTCTTCGCGTCGATCGGCTGCCCGCGCAGGCGCATGTCGCTGATGCGGCCACCCATCTGGCCGGCTGGATCGATCGCGTACTGCAGCCCGCCGACCCGGACCATGTCGCCGCCCTGCTGCAGGTACGGATCGGGATTGAAGAGATTGTCCGCGACGTCCTCGAGGACGGTCTTGATGAACTCGCCGGTCATTTCCGTCACGGTCGTGTACGGATAGGTGATCGCCGTCTGGTCCATCACGTGCTCCATCAGGATCGCCTGCCCTGGCAGCAGCGACGTGCCCCAGCGGAAGCCGGGCGAGAACGCGATCTCGGCGCCCTTCACCTGCATCAAGGCGTCGCAGATCAGCTGGTCGAACGTGCCGTTGAAGTTGCCGCGGCGGTACAGCAGGCCCTCGGTCACCGCGAGCTTCTCGTTGAGCTTGCCCTCGTACGGAACGCGCACCTTCTTGATGAAGGCATCCATCTCGGCGTCCGCGGGCAGCACGTTGGAAAACACCGGCAGCAGCTTGTATCGGAAGTCGCTGATCCTGCCGTTCCTGACGTCGAAGTCGAGCACCCCGAGGAACTTGCCGTTGCTGCCGGCATTGGTCACCAGCGTCGTTCCGCCCCCGTTCTTGACGAGGCTCGGCTGGGGCACGCCGTCGTGCGTGTGCCCGCCGAGGATGGCGTCGATGCCGCGCACGCGCGAGGCCATCTTCAGGTCGACGTCCATGCCGTTGTGCGACAGCACGACGACCACCTGGGCGCCCTTGCCGCGCGCCTCGTCGACCACCTTCTGCATGTTGTCGTCCTGGATCCCGAAGGTCCAGTCCGCCACCATGTACCGCGGGTTCGCGATCGGCGTGTACGGGAACGCCTGGCCGATGATGGCCACCTTGACGCCGTTCATTTCC
>JAOUJD010000338.1 GCA_029883565.1 Burkholderiaceae bacterium | reverse complement strand
GACTCGCGGCCCAGCACCAGCGGCGGCCGCTCGTCCGGGAACACCAGTTCCTCGAGTCCGACCTTGCGCTCCTCGCCCTTGGCAACGCCGACTAGGACCCCGGTGTCGAGCCCGAGTTCCTCGAAGACCTGCCGCGCGACCATCACCTGGCCCTTGCCGCCGTCGATCAGCACCAGGTGAGGCAGCGCGCTCTCGCCACGTGCCACGGGGGAGAAGCGGCGCGTCAGCACCTGTCGCATCGCGGCGTAGTCGTCGCCCGGCTCGATGCCTTCGATGTTGAAGCGCCGGTACTCGGACGGCCGCATCTGGTGGCAGGCAAACACGACGCACGAAGCCTGCGTCGCCTCGCCCGCCGTGTGGCTGATGTCGAAGCACTCGGCGCGCAGCTTGTCCGCGTCGTCTTCGCCGAGGTCGATGTTCAGCGTCTCCATCAACGCGCGCGTGCGCGCGATCTGCGACCCTTCCTCCGCCAGCCGTCGGGCCAGGGCCAGCCGCGCGTTCGACTCGGCCATTTCGAGCCACCGCCGGCGCTGGTCGTGCGGATGCCGGATCACCTGCACTCGCCGGCCGGACGACTCGGAGAGCAGCTCCGACATTTCCTCCGCGTCGACGTCGACGTTGACGACCAGGGTCGGCGGGCACGGCTGCGCCAGGTAGTGCTGCGAGACGAAGGCCTCCAGCACTTCCGGGGCATCGGCCGCTTCGGCCGCGCGGGCCGGGAAGTTCGGCTTGTCCCCCAGATGGCGTCCACCCCGCACCATCGCGAGGTTGACGCAGGCATGGCCGCCGTCCATCGCGACGGCGAGCACATCGGCGTCGGCGTCGGATCCCGTCGTGTCGACCGCCTGCTGGTGCAGCACCCGCGCCAGCGCGCCGATCTGGTCGCGCACCGCCGCGGCCTCCTCGAACCTGAGTCCGGCGGCGAGTTCCTGCATCCGGCCCTCGAGTTCGCGCATCACGTCGTCGGTCTGGCCGCGCAGGAACCTGACGGCGCGGTCCACGTCCCCGGCGTAACCGGCCGGGTCGATCAGGTGGACGCACGGCGCGCTGCAGCGCTGGATCTGGTGCAGCAGGCAGGGCCGGGAGCGGTTGGCGAACACCGTGTCCTCGCACGTACGCAGCCGGAACACCTTCTGCAGCACCTGGATGCTGTCCTTCACCGCCCACGCGTTCGGGTACGGCCCGAAGTACTGCGCGCGCTTGTCCACGGCACCGCGGTAATACGCGACGCGCGGGTACTCGTGCGCCGTGAACTTCAGGTACGGGTACGACTTGTCGTCGCGGAACAGCACGTTGTAGCGCGGCGCCAGCGACTTGATGAGCGTGTTCTCGAGCAACAGCGCCTCGGCCTCGGAGCGGGTGACCGTCGTCTCGATGCCCGTCACCTTGCCGAGCATGTGCGCCGTGCGCGGCCCGACCCCCTTGTTGAAGTAGGAGGAAACGCGCTTCCTCAGGTCGCGCGCCTTGCCCACGTAGAGAACCATCCCGTCCTCCCCCACCATCCGGTAGACCCCGGGCAGGTGTGGCAGGCCATCGAGCAGCGGGCGGGGGTCAAAGGCGGGAGGAGCGGACGACATATTCGGAGGGTCTGCCCCTGCGGGACCGGGGCGCGCGGCACGGATCGCGCAACGATGGGCGGCCCATTGTAAGTGTCGGCCGTCGGCGCCAGCAGACGCCACGCGCGGCCGCGCTTCGCCCGACGGCGGCCACGGCCGACCGCCTGCGGCAGTCCGGACCGCGCGCCGGCGCTGGCGCCGGTCAGCGTCCCATGCGGCGGTTGTAGCTCGCGCTGATGCGGTTTGCCAGGTCGGGATCGGAACCTGTCGCGCCCGACGTGTTGAACTCGACGCGCACCCGACCGTCGGCCTGGGTTCCCACGGTGGCGACGACGCCCACCGCTCCGCGCGTACCGCGCACGGTGCCGGTGGCACGGTTCTGCTCGATGATCGTCACGCCCTGATCCTGCAGCGCCCCGATCGCCGCTGCCCAGGAGCGTTCGAACACCGGCGGCGACTGGTAGGCGGGCACTGGTTCGTACACCACGCAGGCGGAAAGCGCGATCGTCGCTGCAACGACCGACAGCGCCTTCAGCAGCCACGCGGCAACGCGCTGAGGTCCGGCTCCGTCCAAGAATGCATTCATGGCTGCACTTTCCTTGCGCGTCGTTGTTCCCGAGTGCCCGTCAAGATGCTACACGCCGGCCAGCGCGTCGAGATCGACCTGCGCTTCGCGATAGAGCTCGCTCGCCCGGAGCTGCGCCGGGTCCGGGGCGGGTCCCCGCGGCACGAGGCGGACGCTGCGCTCCTCGTGCCGGGGACCAGGAACCCAGCGCAGGCCATCGAGCACCTCGTCCATCGCATCGGTGCGATTGCACACGAGGACGAGATCGCATCCAGCCTTCAGCGCGGCGCGCGCCCTGTCGACCACGCTGCCCTGCCCGCTCGCGCCCTGCATCAGCAGGTCGTCGCTGAACACTGCCCCGGTGAAACGGAGGTCCGTGCGCAACAGGTCGATCCACCGCCGGGAAAAGCCCGCCGGCGACCGGTCCGCCTTGTCGTAGACCACATGCGCCGGCATCACCGACGTCAGCTGGCGCCCGAGCCAGCGGTAGGGCGCGGCATCGGCCGCGAGGATGGCGCTTCT
>JAOUJD010000337.1 GCA_029883565.1 Burkholderiaceae bacterium | reverse complement strand
TTCTCGGTGGCCATGTGCGCGTGCGCCTGCAGACGGCGGCCGGCGACCTGGTCGCCAACGTGCCCGCGCAGGCGGCCCATGCACTGCCGCCCGAGGGGGCGGATGCGGTCGCGCACTGGGCGGCCGCGAGTACAGTCGTATTCCCGGAGTGAACCCGGGCCAGAACTACAACGAAGCGAAGGAGGAGCGATGAATTTCATCAAGAAGTGGAGCGGGCACGCGGCCGTCGTCGTCGCTCTCGCGGTTGCCGCGGGCGGCGCACTGGCGCAGGGGCGGCCGTTGTCGGTCGTGTCCTGGGGCGGCGCCTACCAGGATGCGCAGAAGGAGGTCTACTTCAAGCCGTTCATGGAGAAGACCGGCATCAAGATGGTCGACGAAAGCTGGGACGGCGGGATCGGCGTGCTGCGCGCCAAGATGCAGGGCGGCGCCAACAACTGGGACGTGGTGCAGGTCGAAAGCGAGGAACTGCTGCTCGGCTGCGAGGAAGGCCTGTTCGAGAAGCTCGACTGGGCCAAGCTCGGCGGCAAGGACAAGTTCCTGAAGAACGCGGTGAACGACTGCGGCGTCGGCTCGATCGTCTACAACTTCGTGCTCGGCTACGACGGCGACAAGATCAAGGCGGCCCCGAAGGGCTGGACCGACTTCTGGGACGTGAAGAAGTACCCCGGCAAGCGCGCGCTGCGCAAGGGGCCGAAGACCAACCTCGAGATCGCGCTGCTGGCCGACGGCGTGCCGGCCGCTGACGTCTACAAGCTGCTCGCCACGCCCGCCGGAGTCGATCGCGCGTTCAACAAGCTGTCGCAGCTCAAACCCAACCTGATCTGGTGGGAAAAGGGCTCGCAGCCGCCGCAGATGCTCGCGTCGGGCGAGGCTGCGATGGTCTCTGCCTACAACGGCCGCATCGCCGCCGCGAACAAGACCGACAAGAAGAACTTCAAGATGGTCTGGGCCGGGAGCCTCTACACGATCGACTCCTGGGTCATCATGAAGAACTCGCCGAACAAGGCGGCTGCCGAGCAGTTCCTCGCGTTCAGCAGCGATCCGCAGAACCAGAAGAACCTGCCGCCGCGCATTCCGTACGGCGTGACGAACGTCGCCTCCACGGCGCTGGTGGACAAGGCCGTGATGCCCGACCTTCCCACCAACCCGGTGAACCTGAACGCGTCGCTGTACATCAACGACAAGTTCTGGCTCGAGAACCTGGACAAGCTGAACCAGCGGTTCAACGCCTGGCTCGCGAAGTAGCGCGGTCCACGCCACGCGGCCGGCATCCATCACGGTGCCGGCCGCGCGGCCGCTGAGCGATCGTGCAGCCCCGCGAACCGGAAACGGCCGGCCGCCCTCCCGCAGGGCCGGAGGCGCGGCGCGCGCCGGCCCCCGGGCCGTCGCTGGAACGGCAGCTGGCGGCAGCGGAGCGCTCGAAGAAGTGGCGCGCCTTCCTGCTGACGGCGCCACTGCTGCTGTTCCTCCTGCTGACGTTCCTCGGGCCGATCGGCGCGCTGCTGTCGCGCAGCGTCGTCGACACGGAGTTCGCGGCGGCGCTGCCCAACGTCGCGCGCGAAATCCGCCGCTGGGATGGCCATGCACTTCCCGACGAGGCGACGTTCGCGGCGCTGATCGCGGACGTGCGCGCCGCACGCGCGGCGGACACGCTGGCGCCGGCGGCGACCCGGCTCAACTACGACGTCAGCGGCTTCCGGTCGCTGCTCTTCACCACCGGACGCCGCCTGCCCGACCAGCTGCAGGGTTCGGCGCGCGACACGCTGACTGAAATCGATCCCAAGTGGGCCGAGGTCGAGACCTGGGGCGCGATCGCGCGTGCGTCGGGTCCGGTGACGTCGCTCTTCGTACTCGCCGCGCTCGACCTCAAGCGCACTGCAGGCGGCGAGTTCATCGGCGCGCCGGCCGAGGAGAAGATCTTCGTGCAGGTGCTGGTGCGCACCTTCGCCATCGCGACGGCCGTGACGATCCTGTGCCTGGCGCTCGGATACCCGCTCGCGTACGTGCTGGCCTCGCTGCCGACGCGCACGGCGAACGCGTTGCTGGTGCTGGTGCTGCTGCCGTTCTGGACCTCGCTGCTCGTGCGCACGTCGGCGTGGATCGTGCTGCTGCAGCACGAGGGCGTCATCAACGAGGCACTGCTGCAGACCGGGCTGATCGAGTCGGCGCTGGAGCTGCTGTATCGCCGCGCGGCCGTCTACGCGGCGATGACCCACGTGCTGCTGCCGTTCATGGTGCTGCCGCTGTACGCAGGGATGCGCTCGATCCCGCCGGCGCACGTGCGCGCGGCGCTGTCGCTGGGCGCCACGCCGCTGACCGCGTTCTGGCGGGTGTACGCGCCGCAGACCCTGCCCGCCGTCGGCGCGGGGGTGCTGATGGTGTTCATCCAGGCCCTCGGCTACTACATCACCCCGGCGCTGGTCGGCGGGCCGGACGACCAGATGCTCAGCTACTTCATCGCCTTCTACGCCTCGAAGACGATCAACTGGGGCATGGCCGCGGCGCTGTCGGTGGCGCTGCTGGCCGCCACCGTCGCGCTGTACTGGGTCTACGACCGCCTGGTCGGCATCGACCGGATCCGCATGGCATGAGCTCGACGCGACCCGCCTACGAAACGAAGGGCCAGCGGTTCGGGCGCTACGCG
>JAOUJD010000336.1 GCA_029883565.1 Burkholderiaceae bacterium | reverse complement strand
CTCGCGACAGTACCCGGGCAGCGTATCGGACTTGTCGTAGCCGAACTTCACCTGGCGCGGCGAGAACACCATGTCGCCGAGCACTTCGCTGCGGACGTTGCCCAGCCGGTACTCGGGGTAGACGTAGTGGTCGCACGAGTAGACGCTGCCGTCGTGCTCGACGGCCACGCCCTTGCCGCAGACCTCGGCGAACACGCAGGTCTGCGACGGCTCGCCCATGTGCTGCACGACCAGCGTCTGGCAGAAGTTCACGAGCGCCTTGCCGACGTCGCGGCGCAGCCACTCGTCCCACACCTTGCACAGGAAGTAGCCGTACTCTTCGGGGTCCACCGACCAGTCGGTCACGACCGACTCGGGATCGCCGGGACGCGCGCGCGGCGTGCCCGTGACCGGCAGCTGCGACACATCCCAGTTCTGCGGCGCGGTTGTGCGGAACTCCCGCGGCTCGACGATAGGGATGAACTGCAGCGTCGTCGCGCCGAGTTCGCGGCGCAGGAAGCGGTAGACGTCGAGCGGTCGCGTCGCGTTGTAGCGGTGGACGCAGGTGAGCGTGTTGAAAGGCACGCCGTGGCGCTTCAGCAGCTGCGCCGCGGCCACGACCGCATCGAACGTAGGGGTGCCGCCCTTCGCGACGCGCATCGCGTCGTGAACGTCGCGCGGGCCGTCGATCGACAGGCCGACGAGGAAGCGGTGCGCCTTGAGGAACCTCGCCCACGCCTCGTCGAGCAGCACGCCGTTCGTCTGCAGGTCGTTCTCGATGCGCTGGCCCGCCTTCGCGTGCTTGCGCTGCAGCGCGACGACCTTCTCGAAGAACCCGAGCCCGCGCAGCGTCGGCTCGCCCCCCTGCCACGTGAACACGACCTCGTCGGCCGTGACGCCCGCGATGTAGCCGGCGACGTAGCGCTCCAGGACCTCGTCGTCCATGGCGCCGCGGCCCGGGCCGCCGGGGAGGTCGTGCTTCGACAGGTAGTAGCAGTACGTGCAGTCGAGGTTGCACGACGCGCCGGCGGGCTTCGCCATCGCGTGGAAGCGACGCACCGCCCTGTCCCCCAGCCACCGGGGAACGTGGTACTTGTCCGGTGGCGCGTCGTTCACGCCAAGCCAGCGTCCATCGCCCGTCACTCGCTCTTCAGCCGTCGCATGCCTTCGATGATCGGGTGCCACCCGTAGACGACCGAGATCATGAAGGCGTCCATGCGAAGGTCGCCGGGGGCGCTGTCGTTCACGGTCGACTTGTAGCCGAACGTGAGACCCAGGTTGTCGTTGACCTGGTAGCCGAGCGTCAGTCCGACGCCGAGGTTGTTGAGCTTCTCTCCGGCGACGCCGTTGATGGTCGCCTTGCCGCCGTAGTACCAGGTGAGGTCGAGCGACCCCCACAAGCGCTCGGTGAAGTCGCGGCTGACGTGCGCGTCGAGCTGGAACTTCGGATCGGTCTTCAGCGTCTGGCCGACGTAATCGGTGTTGTTGCCGAAGAACCACACGGCGGGAAGGAACTCGAGCGTGGTGCGCCGGCCCGGCACCCAGTCGCCGAGCTGCCAGACGATCGGCATGCCCACACGGCCGTACCAGCGGTTCTGCCCGATGTTGAGCTGCTGGTCGCTGTCGTACTCGCCGATGGGCAGCGCCAGGTCGGCGAGGACGTCGACCGAGAACCCGGGCTGGTAGCGCAGCGCATCGGGGATGTTCTTCTGCGCGGGCGGGCCGAGGATGTTCCACGTGAACTCGAGCATCGGGTCGCCGAAGCCGCTGGCCGATTGACCGGCCGACCTGCCGGCCACGGTGACGTCGCCGGAGATGCGCCCCATCGGCAGGATGATGGCCGCCATGGCCGAGCGATCGAACAGGGAAAAGACGTGCGCGTAGCCCGCCTGCGCCATCGTCGCGTCGAAGTCCGCGCCGGGCGTCACGGTTTGCGCCGGATCGAACGGGTTCGTATTGCCGCTGATCGAGTTGACGATGAGCGGCACGGCGTTCGAGCCGGACAGTGGCTTCCAGTAGAAGCGCGCGGGCATCTGAGCCAGCGCCTGCTGCGGGCAGAGTGCGGCCATGGCAAGCACCGCGACGGCGGCCCAGTGCGCCCGGTTGCTTGGGCTCTTCGTGGGGACTGCGTAGTTCATCATGGCTGCGCCTTTCTCGTGATTCGGTCGTCTGGACATCGTCCCGATCGCTCAGGGCTTGGGATCGGCCAGCATGTCCTTGGGCGGCACGAACTGCTGCTGGTAGATCAGCGGCGGGAAGCCCGGATGGACCGTCACCCGTTGCGGCATGTCCTTTTCCAGGGTGTCGTACGGCCCGCGGCTCGGCAGGATTACGTTGTTGGCCGCGACGTAGCTTTCCCAGGCCGCGAGCAAGGCCTTCACCTTGTCGGGATTCTGCGCGGCGAGATCCTTGCGCTCGGCGGGATCCTTGGCGACGTCGAACAGCTCCCAATCGCCCTTGCCGTACGGCTTGAACTGCCAGCGCAGCTTCCAGTCGCCCTGCCGCACCGCGCGGTTGCCGAAGACTTCCCACGCAAGGTAGTCCTGGTCGGTCCGCACCGAGTCCGCCTTGCCGGCGAGCATCGGGCCCCACGACTTGCCGATCAGCGGCGGCAGATCAGGCTGGCTGGCCTTGGGATAGCTGGTGCCGGCGACTTCAAGCAGCGTCGGCATCAGATCGGCCACATGCATCAGCCCGT
>JAOUJD010000080.1 GCA_029883565.1 Burkholderiaceae bacterium | reverse complement strand
CCCGGCCTGCGGCTGGCGGACTACGAGCGCCTGCGGCGCGTCGACCGGCTTGCGATCCGCGCCCTCACGCGCACGGCGCCCGGGCTGTTCGCGACGCGCTTCGCGCCGGTGGCGGTGGCGCGTTCGCTGGGTTTGACGCTGCTCAGCATCCTTCCCGATTTGCGCGCCGAGTTCGCGCGCGTCCTGATGTTCGGCGTACGCTCGTAGCGCGGCCGCTGCCTTCGCTACAATCCGCGCCCTTTTACCCGGACCCTCCGTCGGCGATGCGCCTAGGCCCTTACGAACTGCCGAACAACGTGTTCGTGGCTCCCATGGCGGGCGTGACGGACCGGCCGTTCCGGCGGCTGTGCAAGTCGCTCGGCGCCGGGCACGCTGTTTCCGAGATGGCCGCGTCGAATCCGCGTCTCTGGGCGAGCGAGAAGACGGCCCGCCGTCTCAACCACGACGGCGAACGGGCGCCGGTGGCCGTGCAACTGGCGGGCGCCGAGCCGGCCATGCTGGCCGAGGCGGCGCGCTACAACGTCGGGCGCGGCGCCCAGATCATCGACCTGAACATGGGTTGTCCGGCGAAGAAGGTGTGCAACGTCGCCTGCGGATCGGCCCTGCTGCGGGATGTCGGCCACGTGGCGCGCATCCTCGAAGCGGTGGTTTCCGCGGTCGACGTGCCGGTGACGCTGAAGTACCGCACCGGCTGGGACCCGGAGAGCCGCAACGCCGTCGAAATCGCGCAGCTCGCGCAGGCCCACGGGATCGCCGCGCTGACTCTGCATGGCCGCACGCGCGCCTGCGGTTTCAAGGGACACGCCGAGTACGACACCATCCGCGCCGTCAAGCGCGCGGTCGCGATCCCGGTCATCGCCAACGGAGACATCGACTGCGCCGAAAAGGCGCGCGCGGTGCTCGCCTACACCGGCGCCGACGCCGTGATGATCGGCCGGGCGGCCCAGGGCCGGCCGTGGATCTTCCGCGAGGTCGCGCACTTCCTGCGGACTGGCGAGCACCTGCCGCCGCCGCGCGTGGAGGAGGTGCGCGAGCTCCTGCTCGCCCATCTCGACGATCACTATCGCTTCTACGGCGAGTCGGTCGGCGTGCGGACGGCCCGCAAGCACATCATCTGGTACACGCGGCGCCTCGACGGGGGTGAGCGCTTCTGCGAGCACATGAATGCGATCGACGATTGCGCCGGCCAGGCGCGCGCCGTCGACGGTTTCTTCCGCGCGCATGGCGAGCTTGGCGACCGCCTGCACTACACGCCGCGCGCGCTGCATTGAGGAATCAGGGATGGTCAAGACTTCGACGAAGCCGGCATCGCCCGCCAGTGAGAGGGCCAGTCGCGCGCGCAGCGGTGAGACGCTCGAGCAGTGCGTGGTGCGCAGCCTGGAGCAGTACTTTTCCGACCTCGACGGCGCGCGCCCGCACGCCCTGCACGGCATGGTCATCGCCGCGGTCGAGCGTCCGCTGTTCCAGTTCGCGATGGCGCGCGCCGGCGGCAACCAGTCGGCGGCGGCCGAACTGCTCGGCATCAACCGCAACACATTGCGCAAGAAGCTGCAGGAATACCGCCTGGCCTGAAACAGCGAGGAAACGGAATCATGCTCAAACAGGCGCTGATCAGCGTGTCGGACAAGACCGGGGTCGTCGCATTCGCGAAGACGCTGGCCGCGCTCGGGTACCGGTTGCTCTCCACCGGGGGGACGGCGAAGCTGCTGGCGGAGCAGGGACTGGCGGTCACGGAGGTCGCCGCCTACACGGGCTTCCCGGAGATGCTCGACGGGCGCGTCAAGACCCTGAATCCGCGCATCCACGCCGGACTGCTGGCGCGCCGCCCGGACCCGGCGCACATGAAGTCGCTGCAGGAGCACGGCATCGATCCCATCGACCTGCTCGTGGTCAATCTCTATCCGTTCGAGCGGACGGTCGCGAGCCCGGACTGCAGCTTCGATGACGCGATCGAGAACATCGACATCGGCGGCCCGGCGATGCTGCGCGCGGCAGCCAAGAACCACGAGAGCGTGGCGGTCGTGGTGGACCCCGGCGACTATCCCTGCATCGCCGAGGAACTGAAGACTGGCGGCGCCGTGGGCGCGGCGACGCGCCTGGCGCTGGCGAAGAAGGTGTTCGCGCACACCGCGCGTTATGACGGCGCGATCGCGAACTACCTGACGGCACTGGACGACAAGGGCGCGCGCGGACGTTTCCCGGAGGTGCTGTCGCGCCAGTGGGTGAAGGTCCAGCAGATGCGCTACGGCGAGAACCCGCACCAGCACGCCGCGTTCTATCGCGAGCGGGACGTCGCCGCCGGGCTGCTGGCCGGGTACGTGCAGCTGCAGGGCAAGGAGCTGTCGTACAACAACATCGCGGACGCCGACGCCGCGTGGGACTGCGTGCGCAGCTTCGAGGAACCGGCGTGCGTGATCATCAAGCACGCCAATCCGTGCGGCGTCGCGGTCGGCGGCGATGCGGCCGGCGCCTACGCGAAGGCGTTCAGGACCGATCCGACCTCGGCCTTCGGCGGGATCATCGCCTTCAATCGCGCGGTCGACGGCACGGCCGCCCAGGCCGTCGCAAGGCAGTTCGTCGAAGTCGTGATCGCGCCGGAGTTCGACGAGGCCGCGCGCGCGGTCTTCGCGGCGAAGCAGAACGTGCGCCTGCTGACCCTGGCACTCGGCGATGCGCAGAACGACTTCGATTTCAAGCGGGTCGGCGGCGGACTCCTGGTCCAGACCCCGGACGTCCACGCGCTGAAGGCGGCCGAACTGAAGGTCGTCACCGAGCGCGCACCGACGCCGGCGCAGCTGGCCGACCTGATGTTCGCCTGGCGCGTGGCCAGGTTCGTCAAGTCCAACACCATCGTGTTCGCGCACGACGGCATGACGCTCGGCGTCGGCGCCGGGCAGATGTCGCGCATCGACTCGGCGCGCATCGCGTCGATCAAGGCCAGGGAAGCCGGCCTGACGCTGGCCGGATCGGCGGCAGCCTCCGATGCGTTCTTTCCGTTCCGCGACGGCCTCGACGTCGTGGTCGACGCTGGCGCCGTCTGCGTGATCCAGCCGGGCGGCAGCGTGCGCGACGACGAAGTGATCGCTGCGGCGAACGAGCGCGGCATCGCGATGGTGTTCACCGGCGTCCGGCACTTCCGGCACTAGGCGATGCGGGAACTCCTGCAGGCCGTACCGGCCGACCTCGTCTACGTCAGCCTCCTCGCCGGCATCCTGCTGGTGCCGAAGCTGCTGCAGGGCACGCATGTTCCGGGGCCGGTGTGGGCGCTGCTGCTCGGCCTGCTGGTCGGCATGACACTCCCCGAGCATTCGCACGATCCGGTCATCAGCCTGCTCGCAACCCTCGGAATCGCGTCACTGTTCCTGTTCGCGGGGCTCGAGGTCGAAGTGAAGGAATTGCGTTCGGCCTGGCGACCCCTGGTGGTCCACCTCGCCGCCCGATGTGTCGGGCTCGTCATCGTCGCCGTGCTGGCTGTGCGGTGGAAGGGCTTCGACCCGTGGGCCGCAGGGCTGCTGGCACTGGCCTTGCTTACACCCTCGACCGGGTTCATCCTGGACACGCTGGCGCGGCTGGGCCTTTCGGACGAGACGCAGTTCTGGATCAAGAGCAAGGCAATTGCGGGGGAACTGCTTGCGCTGTTCGCGCTGTTCCTGCTGCTGAAGTCGGGTTCCGGCATCGACCTGATGATCACAAGCGCCTGGCTGGCCCTGCTGATCGTCGCGCTTCCGGTGCTGTTCATCGGGTTCGCGCGCTGGGTGCTGCCCCACGCGCCCGGCTCGGAGTTCAGTTTCCTGATCGTGGTCGGCGTGGTGGCTGCCTATGCAACCAAGCAGCTGGGCGTCTACTACCTCGTCGGCGCCTTCATCGCGGGTTTTGTGGCGCGACAGCTCACACACCGCGTTCCCGAACTCGGCGCGCACGACACGATGAACGCGCTGAAGCTGTTCGCAGGGTTCTTCGTTCCCTTCTATTTCTTCCATGCCGGACAGGGCATTCCGCCCGAGGCGATCAGCTGGGACGCGCTCGGGGTCGGCCTGGGGTTCACGGCCGTGCTGCTGCCGCTGCGAGTCGGCGCCATCGTCCTGCACCGCGTACTCCACCTGCGCGAGCCCTGGCTCGACGCGGTCCGGGTTGCCATGCCGCTTTCGCCGACGCTGATCTTCACGATGGTGATCGCGACGATCCTGTACGAGGACTTCGGCATACCGGCCACGCTGTATGGCGGTCTGCTGGTCTATGCCGTGATGTCCACGCTGATTCCGGCCCTGGTGAAGCAGGATGTCGAGCTTGATCTGACCGAGGTGCGTCGCCGGACAACCTGACGCGGCCCGGCCCGGGGCGCGTGGCACAATCTCCGAGTGTCCGCCGCGCTCCGCATCCTTGGCATCGATCCTGGCCTGAACCGCACGGGATACGGCGTGGTCGAGGTAAGGGCCACGCAGCTCACGTATGTAGCTGCCGGAGTGGTTCGCGTGCCGCCCGGCGAGTTGCACGAACGCCTTGGGACGATCCTGCGCGAGCTCTGCGACGTCATCCGGGATACGCGACCGACCGTGGTGACCGTCGAAAAGGTGTTCGTCAACGTGAATCCGCAATCGACGCTGCTGCTCGGCCAGGCGCGCGGAGCGGCGATCTGCGCCGCGGCCTCGACCGGCCTGGCGGTGCATGAATATGCCGCGTTGCAGATCAAGCAGGCCGTCGTGGGGTTCGGACAGGCGGACAAGAAGCAGGTGCAACTGATGGTGCAGCGCCTGCTCGGCCTCGAGCGTGCCCCGGCGTCAGACGCGGCCGACGCACTCGCGTGCGCCATCTGCCACGCGCATTCGTCGACCCTGCTCGCCACGATGCGTCGCGCCACCGGACGCCCAGGCAGCGCGGCAGCGCCGCGCCGGCGCGGCGCCGCGGCCGGACGGCGCGCGTGGACCGCCCGCCTGCAGGGCGAAAAATGATCGGACGCATCGAGGGCCGCCTGCTCGAGAAGAACCCGCCGGCCATCCTGGTCGACGTCGGTGGCGTGGGATACGAGATCGACGTGCCGATGAGCACCTTCTATCAGTTGCCGGCCGTGTCCGAGCGCGTGGTCCTGCTGACCCACCTCGCGGTGCGCGAGGACGCGCACCAGCTCTACGGCTTTGCCACGGCCGCCGAGCGCGCCGCGTTCCGCGAACTGATCAGGATTTCCGGCATCGGCGCGCGGACGGCGCTTGCGGTGCTGTCCGGGTTGTCGGTGACCGAACTCGCGCAGGCCGTCACGCTGCAGGAGAGCGGTCGGCTCACCCGCATCCCGGGCATCGGCAAGAAGACCGCGGAGCGCCTCCTGCTCGAACTGAAGGGCAAGCTCGGCGCCGAACTCGGCTCGGCCGCGATGCCCGCGGCCGGAGACGCACACGCGGACGTCCTGCATGCGCTGCTTGCCCTCGGCTACAACGAGCGCGAGGCCGCCTCGGCGGTGCGCACGCTGCCAGCCGGGACCGGCGTGTCGGATGGCATTCGGCTCGCCCTAAAATCCCTGGCCAAGGGCTAAGGGGTCCCGTCCGTTGATCGACTCAGAGCGCATCGTTGCAGCAAGTCCGGCGTCGCCGAACGAGGAAGCGATCGAGCGCGCGTTGCGGCCGACTTCGCTCGCCGAGTACGTGGGCCAGCCGAAGATCCGCGAGCAGCTCGAGATCTTCGTGACCGCCGCGCGCAATCGCGGGGAATCGCTCGACCACGTCCTCCTGTTCGGTCCCCCCGGCCTTGGCAAGACCACGCTCGCCCACATCATCGCCCGCGAAATGGGCGTCAACATGCGGCAGACGTCCGGTCCCGTGCTCGAGCGCCCCGGCGACCTGGCGGCGATCCTGACCAATCTCGAGAAGAACGACGTGCTGTTCATCGACGAGATCCACCGCCTGTCGCCCGTGGTCGAAGAGATCCTGTACCCGGCCCTCGAGGACTTCCAGATCGACATCGTCATCGGCGAAGGCCCCGCCGCACGGTCGATCAAGCTCGACCTGCCGCCGTTCACCCTGGTCGGTGCGACGACCCGCGCGGGGATGCTGACCAATCCGCTGCGCGACCGTTTCGGCATCGTCGCCCGGCTCGAGTTCTATTCCCATGACGAGCTGACGGCCATCGTGTCGCGCTCGGCCCGCCTGTTGAAGGCGCAGCTGAACGCGGATGGTGCGCGCGAGATCGCCCGCCGCTCGCGGGGCACGCCGCGCATCGCCAACCGGCTGTTGCGCCGGGTCCGGGACTACGCGGAGGTGAAAGGGACCGGAGACATCGACCAGCGGATCGCGGATGCCGCGCTAGCGATGCTGGAAGTCGACGCGATGGGACTTGACCTCATGGACCGCAAGCTCCTGCTGGCGGTGATCGAGAAGTTCGGCGGCGGGCCGGTCGGCATCGACAACCTGGCGGCGGCGGTGGGGGAAGAGCGGGATACGCTCGAAGACGTCGTCGAGCCCTACCTGATCCAGCAGGGCATGCTGCAGCGCACTCCCAGGGGGCGTGTGGCCCCGGCGTCCGCCTATCGCCATTTTGGGTTTGCGGAACCCCGCGCGGCGGGCGACCCCGGCCAATTGTTCTAGAAGCGGGCCCGGTGCGGGCCGCCACGCGTACTGGTGTGGGTATCGCCCACTAATGCAGGTTTTGCTAAAGCGATCCGGTAGGTACTAGAATCGCGGGTTTTTGCGGAAGCGGACCTTGGGAGGCCCAATGGATTTCGCACAACGTCAGCGTGATCCGTCCCGTCATCTGCTAGGTATCGGCGCGGTCGTGCTGCTGCACATCCTGGTCGTCTGGGCACTGGTCAGCGGGCTGGCGCGCAAGGTGGTCGAGGTCGTGAAAGGTCCGATCGAGGTGAAGGTGATCGAGGAGGTGATCAAGAAGCCGCCTCCGCCGCCGGAGGTCGTGCCGCCGCCGCCGAAAGTGGCGGCTCCGCCGCCGCCGTTCATCCCGCCGCCGGAGATCAACATCGCCCCGCCGCCGACGCCAGCGCCGACGATTTCGGTGGTCACGAAGGAGGCGCCGCCCGCGCCGCAGGCACCCGTGATCCAGAAGGCGCCCGAGCGCCCGGCGCCAGCCGCGCCGGCCGTGCGCAGCGCGCAGATCGCGTGCGCCAATTACAAGGAAGTGATGCAGGCGATCACGTACCCGCGCGAAGCGCTGCGCGAAGGGGTGGAAGGCGACGTCGTGATCGAGTTCACCGTGGCCGGCAACGGCCAGATCAAGGACGCGGTGATCAAGTCGTCGACGAACCGTATTTTCAACCGCGCCGCGATGGGCGCGGTGGGCGAGTTGCGCTGCCAGTCCGGAGGCCAGGACATCCGGGTCCAGGCGCCGCTGAGTTTCAAGATTCGTTAACTGTTTTACCGAAGCGAGATCAAACGGTCCGGGCGCCACCGCATCAAGCAGGCCGCCCGATCGAACTTCGCTTCATCTTCCACCAGGAGATAGAAAAATGGTCCGTTTCATCCGCCGCCACGCGGCCGTACTGGCGGTGATCCTCGCCGTCACCGGGCTCGCCGCGCCCGCGTCAAGCTTCGCGCAGGCCGATGCGCAGAAGGCGCCCCCGGCCGCCGATACCCCGGCCGCCGCACCCGCTGCAGCGCCGGCACCGGCTCCCGCCGCCGCGCCGGTCGCGCCGGTCGTCACCAAGGAGACGATCGACAACCCGTACGGCCTCGAGGCGCTGTGGCGGCAGGGCGACTTCGTGTCGAAGGGCACGCTGATCATCCTGGTGATCATGTCGATGGGCAGCTGGTACATCATCTTCGTCAAGCTGTGGGAACAGGCGAAGTTGATCCGCGAGGGCCGGGAGATGCGCAATTCCTTCTGGAAGGCGCCGTCGCTGCGCGACGGGGCCAAGCGCCTGAAGGACGGCAGCGCCTACCGCTACATCGCCGAGACAGGCATCGATGCCAACGAGCACCACGAGGGCGCGCTGACCGAAAACATCGACCTCAATACCTGGGTCACGATGTCGGTGCAGCGCGCGGTCGATACCGTGCAGAGCCGCACGCAGGACGGCCTGTCGTTCCTCGCGACCGTAGGCTCCACCGCACCCTTCGTCGGCCTGTTCGGCACGGTGTGGGGCATCTATCACGCGCTGACCGCCATCGGCATCGCCGGGCAGGCCTCGATCGACAAGGTCGCGGGCCCGGTCGGCGAGGCGCTGATCATGACGGCGATCGGCCTGGCGGTCGCGGTTCCCGCGGTCATGGGCTACAACTGGCTGGTCCGCCGCAACAAGACGGCGATGGAAACGGTGCGTTCGTTCGGCGCCGACGTCCACGCAGTGCTGCTGGGTCGCAAGTCTGACGTCAAGGTTGCCGGCGCGCGCTGACGCGCGGCGGCAGGGAGTCCATCATGGCGATGAATGTCGGGACCGAAGGCGGCGAAGACGAAGCCATTTCCACCATCAACACCACGCCGCTCGTGGACGTGATGCTGGTGCTGCTGATCATCTTCCTGATCACGATCCCGGTCGTCACGCAGTCGGTGCCGCTGAAGCTTCCGCAGGAGACCAATGTCCCGCGGCAGACAAAGCCCGAGAACATCGAGATCGCCGTGACCAAGGACGGCGATGTCTACTGGGGCATGCAGCCCGTGCGGGACAACGATGAACTGGTGAACCGGCTGAAACAGGTCGCCACCCAGCAACCGCAGCCGGAGGTGCACATCCGGGGCGACCTGGCAGGGCGCTACGAGTTCGTCGGCCGGGTCGTGTTCGCGGCCCAGCGGGCGGGCATCCAGAAGATCGGCTTTGTCACCGAGCCGCCGGCGCGCGGCAGCTGACAGGAGAATCAGGATGGCGATGAACGTTGGCCAGGGGGGCGACAAGGACGCCGAGGTGATGATCGACATCAACACCACGCCGTTGATCGACGTGATGCTGGTGCTGCTGGTCATGCTGATCATCACGATCCCGATCCAGTTGCACTCCGTGAACCTCAACATGCCGGTCGGCACCCCGCCGCCGCCGATCGAGCCGCCGCAGGTCGTCACGATCGACGTCGACTTCGACGGCACCGTCTACTGGAACGGCGACATGATCGCGAACAAGGCTGCGCTCGAGACGCGCATGGTGGAGGCGGCCACGCGGCCGGTGCAGCCGGAAGTGCACCTGCGGCCGAACAAGCTCGCCGAGTACAAGGACGTCGCCGCAGTGATGGCCTCCGCGCAGCGGCTCGGGCTGGTGAAGCTGGGCCTGGTCGGCAACGAACAGTTCGTGAAGTAGCGCCGCGGAGCGCGGGCGGGCCGAGTGCCGCACGGCGGGGCCCCCGGCGTTTTCCCTGTCGGCCGTGGCGCCAGCGGGCGCCGTTGTATCAGGTGCCCGCATCCTGTGCGCGAGCGGGCCTTCGTCGTATTCAGCAGTCGATTTCAGCAGGAGCGAGGCATGTCGCAATGCATCGGTGGAATGGGTAGGGCCGCACGGCTCACGGCAGTGGCCTTCGCAGTGGCGACGGCATTCGGGGCGCAACTGGCGCCGGACGGCGCGCTGCAGTGGTCGACGGCTCACGCCCAGGCCGAGCAGGTGCGGGCCGAAGTGGGCAAGCCGCTGCAGGCGGCGCGCGACCTGATCAAGGCGCAGAAGTACAAGGATGCGCTGGCCAAGCTGCACGAAGTCGACGCGATCCCGAACCGGACGGCGTACGAGAACTACCTGCTGGAGCAGATGCGCGCATCCGCCGCGATGCAGTCAGGCGACCAGGCCACGGCCGCCAAGTCCACCCAGGCGCTCATCGCCTCGGGCCGCTTGTCCGCCGCCGACCAGGGCCGCTACGCCGCCGGACTCGCCTCGCTGTATTACCGGGACAGGGATTACGCGAACGCGGCGGCCTGGGCCCAGAAGTCGCTCGCAGCCAGTCCGGGCGACAAGGCCATGCGCGGCCTGATGATCCAGTCCTACTACCTGGCCGGCGACACGGCGGCCGCCACGCGCGAAGCCATGGCGGACGTGCAGGCGGCCGAGAAGGCCGGTCAGGCACCTCCGGAAGACCGGCTGCAGCTCCTTGCCAACATCGCGTCGAAGGGATCGGACCGCGGCGCCTACCTTGCCGCGCTGGAGCGGCTGGTCGCCTACTACCCGAAGAAGGAGTACTGGTCGGACCTGCTGCGCCGGATCGAATCCAAGCCGGGCTTCTCGACCCGCCTGTCGCTCGATCTGTATCGGTTGAAGCGCGCCACCAAGACGCTGGATGCGGGCAACGACCTGTTCGAGATGGCGCAGCTCGCGCTGCAGGAGCGCCAGGCAGCCGAGGCCAAGAAGATCCTGGACGAAGGGTTTGCTTCCGGGGCGCTCGGCAAGGGCGCCGACGCCGAGCGCCAGAAGCGCCTGCTGGCACTGGCGACCCAGCGCGCGGCCGAGGCGCCACAGCAGCTTGCGGCGGCCGAGGCCGAAGCGCTCGGCCAGAAGGATGGCGATGCACTGGTCCGCATCGGCATGGGGTATTCGGGACTCGGCCAGCACGACAAGGGCATCCAGTTGATCCAGCAGGGCATCAAGCAGCTGCAGGAGGACAAGGACGACAAGGCCAGGGGCAAGAGCCGCGTCGACGAGGCCAACCTGCACCTGGGCATT
>JAOUJD010000335.1 GCA_029883565.1 Burkholderiaceae bacterium | reverse complement strand
CACTGGTTCGATCGGCTGACCGAGAACTACTCGAAGGGCGTGCGCTGGGTCCTGAAGCGCTCGGCGCTCGCGCTGTCGATGTTCGCCGTCTGCATCGCCGTGATCCTCGGCCTCTTCCGGGCGGTACCGGGCAGCTTCGTTCCGCCGGAGGACCAGGGCTTCCTGCTGATCGCGGCCATGCTGCCGGACTCCGCGAGCCTCGACCGGTCCGACGCGGTCGGTCAGCGGATCCGCGAGATCGTGCTGGCCCAGCCGGCCGTCGAATTCGCGACCGTCATCACGGGGTTCAGCCTGATCGACGACCAGATCAAGACGAACACGACGACCGTGTTCGTGAGCCTGAAGGATTTCAAGGAGCGCGGCGACAAGAGCATGTCGCTCGACGCGCTGCTGGCCGACATCAGGCCGCAGCTCGCCGCGATCCAGGAAGCCGTCGTCATCCCGTTCAACCCGCCGCCGATCCCGGGACTCGGCACGCAGGGCGGCTTCGAGATGTGGGTGCAGGACCTGACGGGCGGCGAGCCCGCACGCCTCGCGGGGGCCACGCAGCAGCTGCTTGACGGCGCAAGCCAGCAGGCGGAACTCGCCGGCGTCAACTCGACGTTCAACCCGTCTTCGCGGCAGTTGAGCGTCAAGATCGACCGGGAGAAATCCGAGACGATCGGCGCGCCGATCGCCGACGTGTACGGCGCACTGCAGTCGCTGTTCGGCTCCCTCTACGTCAGCCAGTACAACAATTACGGCCGGGTGTGGCAGGTGGTGCTGCAGGCGGAGCCGGAGTTTCGCAACAGTCCCGAAGACCTGCGCAACATCTACGTGCGCGGACGCTCGGGTGAGATGGTGCCGCTCGACGCCGTCACGACGGCCCGCTTCACCAGCGGCCCCGACCTGATCCCGCGCTTCAACGGCTTCCCGGCAGCGAAGGTCAGCGGCAACCCCGCCGCCGGCTACAGCACGGGACAGGCCATCGCGGCGATGGAGAGGATCGCGGCCACGCTGCCGGAGGGCTTCGGCATCTCCTGGTCCGGGCAGGCGTACGAGGAAAGGCAGTCGGGCAGCGCCTCCACGCTGGTGTTCGTGTTCGGACTCATCATGGTGTTCCTGATCCTGGCGGCCCAGTACGAATCGTGGTCGCTGCCCGGCAGCGTGATGACCGCCGTTCCGTTCGGCGTGCTCGGCGCACTGCTGGCCGTGTGGCTGCGCGGCATGGAGAACGACGTCTATTTCCAGATCGGCCTCGTCACGCTGATCGGCCTCGCGGCGAAGAACGCGATCCTGATCGTCGAGTTCGCGGTGCTGGAGCGGGCCAAGGGCCTGTCGATCGTCGAGTCGGCCGTGGAGGGAGCGCGCGCGCGTCTGCGTCCCATCGTCATGACCTCGCTGGCGTTCACGGCGGGAGCGATCCCGCTCGCGATCGCGTCGGGCGCCGGCTCGGCCTCGCGTCACTCGATCGGCACCGGCGTGATCGGCGGCATGGTGGGCGCGACCACCCTCGCGCTGTTCTTCGTGCCGTTGTTCTACGTGCTGATCAGCCAGCTGAGCGAGAGATTCTTCCCGCCGAAGGCTCCGGCTGACGTCGAACCCCCTGCCCCGCCGCCGCCAGGGGCGGAGGCACCGGCGGCCGGCGCGGGAGGGCACTGAGCCATGCGCCGCCTGTCGGTCATCGTTGCCGCATGCGCGCTGACGGCGTGCCTCGGCACTCCGTACAGCCGTCCCGGGCTGGACGTGCCCTCGCAGTACCGGTTCGCGCTGGCCCAGACCGCCGGCGCTGCCGACACGCGCTGGTGGGCCGCATTCGACGACCCGGCGCTCGACGCGCTGGTTGCGGAGGCGCTCGCCAACAACGAGGACCTGCGCATCGCCGCCGCGCGCGTCGACCAGTTTCACGGCAGCAAGGTGACGACCCGGGCGCCGCTGTTTCCGGCGATCGGCTACACCGGCAGCACGGGCAGGGAGAGTCGCTCGGAGCTGGTCTACGGTCCGGGCGCCGCCGAGGCCCGCAATTTCAGCAGCGCAGGCCTGGTCGCGGGCTGGGAAATCGACGTGTGGGGCCGTGTGCGCAACCTGACGGCGGCCGCGGACGCCGACTGGCGGGCATCGGAAGCCGACCGTCGCGCGGCGGTACTGTCGGTCGTGAGCGCCGTGGCCTCGGGGTACATCACGCTGCTGGCGCTCGACGACCAGCTCGACACCTCCGAGCGCACGCTCGCGAGCCGTCGCCAGGCGCTCGACGTGTTCGAGAAGCGCTACAAGGGCGGAGTGATCTCGAAGCTGGAGCTGTCGCAGGCCCGCTCGCAATACGAGCTCGCGGCCGCCGCGGTGCCCGTGCTGCAGCAGCAGATCGCCCAGCAGGAAAATGCGCTGTCGGTGCTGGTCGGACGCAATCCCGGACCGATCGCGCGCGACGGGAGCCTGGTGGACCTGGGCACGCCGGAGGTCCCGGCCGGCCTCCCGTCGGAGATTCTCACGCAGCGCCCCGACGTCGTGTCCGCCGAGCAGTCGCTGATCGCAGCGAACGCCCGCGTCAGTGCGGCGCGGGCACTGTACTTCCCCGCCATTTCCCTCACCGGGTTGCTGGGCGTGGCGAGCCTCGATCTCGACCAGCTGTTCGACAGCGGCTCGGACACCTGGAACTACGCCGGCAGCGTGACGGGACCCATCTTCCAGGGCGGCGCGATCCTCGGTATCAACCAGCAGACCGAGGCGCAGCACC
>JAOUJD010000079.1 GCA_029883565.1 Burkholderiaceae bacterium | reverse complement strand
GCGTCTATGCGTCCGGCGGCGGTTCCTGGTGGCCCCCGAACGCGTGCCGCATCGCCGACAGCAGCCGATTCTGGAAGTCGGCGCCACCGCGCGAAGCGAAGCGCGAGTACAGCGCGGCCGTCAGCACGGGAACCGGCACCGACGTGTCGACCGCGGCCTGGACGGTCCACCGCCCTTCGCCCGAGTCGGCGACGCGCCCCGCGTAGCGGGACAGGTCGGGGTCCTGCGCCAGTGCGCCTGCAGTGAGATCGAGTAGCCAGGACGAGATCACGCTTCCGCGTCGCCAGACCTCCGCGATTGCAGGCAGGTCGAACTCGTAGCGATAGTTCTCGGGCGCGCCGAGCGGCGCGGTCCCGGCGTTCACGGCACGCTCGCGGCTGCCGGCGTCGGCCGCGGCGAGCAGCGCCATGCCTTCGGCGTACGCCGCCATCATTCCGTACTCGATCCCGTTGTGCACCATCTTGACGAAGTGGCCCGCACCGCTCGGGCCGCAGTGCAGGTAACCGCGCGCGGCCGTGCCCGCATCGGCTGCGTCGCCGTGGGAAGCAGCGATGCCGGCGCCGCCAGGTGCCAGGCACGCGAAGATCGGATCGAGTCGGTGCACGGGCTCGCCAGCACCACCGATCATCAGGCAGTAGCCGCGTTCCAGGCCCCAGACACCGCCGCTGGTGCCGACGTCGAGGTAGTGGATGCCGCGCGCCTCGAGGGACCTGGCTCGCCGCAGGTCGTCCACGTAGTGCGTATTGCCGCCGTCGATGAGGATGTCGCCCCGATCGAGCAGCGGCGCGAGCGCGTCGATCGTGGCATCGACCGCTGCCGCCGGCACCATCAGCCACACGGCCCGCGGGGCAGGCATGCGCGCGACCAGGTCGGATGGCGAAGCGGCGGCGACCGCGCCCTCCGCGACCAGGGGCTCGAGCTCGGCCGGGGACGGCGAGTGGACCACGCAGGCATGACCGCCGCGCAGAAGACGCCGCACCATGTTCGCGCCCATGCGGCCGGCGCCGACCATTCCAAGTTGCATCGTCACTCCTCGATCGCGCTGGCGATCAGCTGCTGCTCCGCAGTGCGGGCGATGTCCCGGGATCGTCCGGCGGCTGTGCTGCGCGGTGTGCTCTCCGTCATCATCGGCGGGCACGCCCGGTCGTCGGATCCGACTCTGGCTATTCTTCCCGAAACGGCGCCGCCTCGCGGACGATCACGTCCCGCGCGAGCCCCGCTACGGAGAGGACATCCGAATGATGCAGCACCGAGTCGTCGTGATGGGCGTCGCCGGCTGCGGCAAGTCAAGCCTTGGCGGCGCGCTCGCGCAGGCCGAAGGCCTGCGCCTCATCGAAGGGGATGAGTTTCACAGCGACGCCAACCGGGCCAAGATGGCGCGCGGTATTCCGCTGACGGACGCCGATCGTGCGGGCTGGCTCGACACGCTGGCCGGCGAACTGCGCGCCGGCACGGGCGGCGCCGTGCTCACCTGCTCGGCGCTGAAGCGCGCGTACCGCGACCGGCTGCGTGCCGCGGCCCCGGGACTGCGGTTCGTCTTCATGGACATCGATCCGGCCTCGGCGCGCGCGCGCATCGAGGCGCGGCAGGGCGCGCACTTTTTCTCCCCCATGCTCGTCGAAAGCCAGTTCGCCGCGCTGGAGCCGCCGGACGCCGAGCCTGGCGTGCTGCGCGTCGACGCGCTTGCGCCGCTGCGGCAGTTGCTGGCCGAGGTCAGCGCGTGGTTGCGCGGCGGCGGACGGCCGTGAGGCCGGCGCGGAGCTTCACCTGGCTGAAACGGCGACGGCGCTCCGCTGCGCAATGCCCCGCCAGTGAGACGCGATTGATCGTCCGAAGCAGCGGGCACAATGGCGTGCGCCCATGAACTCTTCCAGTTCGAAGCAATCTTCATCGGACACGGCCGCGCCGGCTTCATGGCGCCGCCTGCCCGGAGGCATCTGGGTTCTGGGTTTCGGGTCGCTGTTCATGGACATCTCCTCGGAGATGATCCACAGCCTGCTGCCGGTGTTCATGGTCACGGTGCTGGGCGCATCCATGGTGGCGGTCGGCCTCATCGAAGGCGTGGCCGAAGCGACCGCGGCCATCGTGAAAGTGTTCTCCGGGGCACTCAGCGACTTCCTGCGCAAGCGCAAGGCGGTGATGGTGCTCGGCTATGCGATGGCCGCATTCACCAAGCCGATCTTTCCCCTTGCCCACTCGGTCGGCTGGGTCTTCGCGGCGCGCTTCATCGACCGTGTCGGCAAGGGCATCCGCGGGGCGCCGCGCGACGCGCTGGTGGGCGAACTCGCGCCGCCGCAGATGCGTGGCGCGGCCTACGGTCTGCGACAGGCCCTCGACTCCGTGGGCGCGTTCACCGGCCCGTTGCTCGCCGTCGGGCTGATGGTCCTGCTGGCGAACGACATCCGGACGGTGATGTGGTTCGCGGTCGTGCCGGCGTTCATCACGGTGGCACTGCTGGTCTTCCTCGTGCGGGAGCCCGAGCGCGCACCAGCGGATGCGCGGGCCGCGACGCCTCTGAGCTTCGCCGATGCCCGGCGCCTGCCGCCGCGCTACTGGAAGATCGTGCTGCTGGGCGCGGTCTTCACGCTGGCGCGATTCAGCGAGGCTTTCCTGGTGTTGCGCGCGCAGGACGTCGGCCTGCAGCTCGCCTACGTGCCGCTCGTGATGATCGTGATGAACGTGCTGTACGCGGGGGCCGCCTATCCGGCCGGCGCCGCGGCCGATCGCGTGAGTGCCCGCACGATGGTGTTCGTCGGACTGGCCCTGCTGATCGCCGCCGACGTGGTGCTGGCGGTAGCGGCGTCGCCCGCGGTCGTGTTCTGCGGAGCGGCGCTGTGGGGACTGCACATGGCCTTCACGCAGGGCCTGCTGGCCAAGCTCGTGGCAGATACCGCGCCCGCGGAACTGCTCGGGACCGGATTCGGCATCTTCAACCTGGCGAGCGGAGTCGCGCTGCTGCTCGCGAGCGTCATCGCCGGCGCCCTGTGGAGCGGCTTCGGGCCGTCGGCGACATTTCTCGCGGGTGCGGCGTTCGCCGGTGTCGCAGCCGTCGGGCTGGTCGTCGCGGCGGGGCGCAACCCGGAGCGAGGCCGTCGATGACCGGACGGCGGCGCGGGTCAAACACGCATTGCCCCATCCGGACGCCGGCATCAGGCGCGAACACCGCCGCGCGCGCAACCTGTACCTCGGCCCCGGCGGCCGCGCGGTTGCACGTCCATACAATGACGCATGGCCCTGCGCTCAACGGTGTACCGCGCCGACCTGACGGTGTCCGATCTCGATCGCCACGTGTACTCGCAACACGCGCTGACACTCGCGCGCCACCCCTCGGAGACCGAGGAACGACTGATGGTGCGGCTGCTCGCGTTCGCGCTGCATGCCGACGAGGCGCTTGCGTTCGGCCGCGGGCTTTCGACGGAGGGCGAGCCGGACCTTTGGAAGCGCGATGACACCGGCACGATCGACCTGTGGATCGACGTCGGACTGCCGGACGAGAAGGACATTCGCAAGGCCTGCGGCCGGGCGCGCAAGGTGGTCGTTTTCGCCTACGGCGCACGGCGCGTCGAGGCGTGGTGGAACGAGCATTCGGCAGGCCTGGCCCGCCTGTCGAATCTGAGCGTGCTCACGCTCGCCGGCGCGGGCGCGGATGCCCTGCCCGGGCTCGCTGCGCGTTCGATGGTGCTGACGTGCACGATTCAGGAAGGACACGTCTGGCTGGCGAACGATCGCGAAACCATCGAGCTGCTGCCGGTTCGGAGGATCTAGGCACGGGCCTGTCGCACGGCGGTGCGGCAGGGAGCAAGTGACGCGGGAACGCCGGCCCGGCGACGGGTGCCTAGAATGGACATTTCGATCCACAGGAAACGGGTTCCCGTGAACGCCTTTCGCTTCTTCGCAGCTGCCGCCGTGCTCCTGGTGACCGGCTGTGCAAGTCTTCCGCCGCTGGAGGGCCGGACCGTGACTACCGCGTTGAGTGCAGTGCCGGACACGCGCCTGGGCCGTGCGCTGGCGAGCGAACTGGCGGCCCATCCGGGCAGGACCGGAGTGCATCCGCTGCCGCGACCGCGCGACGCCTTCGCTGCGCGCGTCGTGCTCGCGGCCGCCGCGGACCGGTCGATCGACGTCCAGTACTACATCTGGCATGGCGACCAGGTGGGCTACCTGATGTTCGAGGCGCTGTGGGAGGCTGCCGAGCGCGGCGTGCGGGTCCGAATGCTGCTCGACGACATGAACACGGCGGGACTCGATCCGACGCTGGCCGCGCTCGACGCGCATCCGAACATCGAGGTGCGCCTGTACAACCCGCTTGCGGTGCGTGGCGCGCGCTGGCTCAATTTCGTCGGCGACTTCGCCCGTCTCAACCGGCGCATGCACAACAAGTCGTTCACCGTCGACAACCAGGCATCGATCGTCGGCGGCCGCAACATCGGCAACGAGTACTTCGGCGCGGGCGACGGCCTCGTGTTCGCGGACCTTGACGTCATTGCCGTTGGCGCCGCCGTGCCAGCTGTCTCGGACGAGTTCGATCTGTATTGGAACAGTCCGTCCGCCTATCCAGCCGCGAAGCTCGTCGGCGCAGGCGATGCGGGCGCCGCGGACGGGCTCAAGGCGCAGTTCGCGGCGACACGGGCCGACCCCGGCTCGCTCGCCTACATGGAGGCCGCGAAGACGACGCCCATCGTCCGCGACATGCTAGACCGCGGGCTCGCCTGGGAATGGGTCACGGCGCACGTCGTCAACGACGATCCCGCCAAGACGCTCGATACCGAGGCGCGCAAGGACTTCCTGCTGTTCCCGGAACTGGTGCGGTTGGTCGGCCAGCCGGAGTCGACGCTGGACCTGATCACGCCGTACTTCGTGCCGGGCAAGGAGGGCACCGAAGCGCTTGCGGACCTGGCCAGACGCGGGGTCGCGATGCGCATCCTGACCAACTCGCTCGGCGCATCCGACGTCAGCGCCGTGCATGCCGGCTACGCGAAGCGACGCGAGGCGTTGCTGCGGGCCGGCATCAGGCTCTATGAATTGAAGCCCGACGCCGGACTGGACTCGCAGGAAGGGAGAGCAACCCTTGGCTCGAGTGCCGCTTCCGGGCTGCACGCGAAGACGTTCGCGGTCGATCGCCGGCGGCTCTTCGTCGGCTCGTTCAACTTCGACCAGCGTTCCGCGAACCTGAACACGGAGATGGGGCTGGTGATCGAAAGCGCGGCGCTGGCACAGCGGATGGCCGACCTGTTCGACAAGCAGGTTCCCCTCGACGCCTACGAAGTCCGGTTGCGGCCCGGCAGCGACGACCTGCAGTGGATCGAGCGCACCCATTCAGGCGAGAGGGTGCACGATGAGGAGCCCGGCACGGGATGGTGGTCGCGGTTCAAGGTGAACGTCCTGTCCGTGCTTCCGATCGAATGGCTGCTCTGACAGCGGGGCGCGCCGACCGGACCTCCGGGGCGGCGGGCCGCCCCGGCGCCACGCCCTGCCCTCGTGCGGCCACCTGGATGCGCATCGGTTGAAAGCCATGACGGCGTCGCTTCCGCTTGCGGGAATCCGCGTCATCGAGTTCTGCCAGATCGCGGCCGGCCCTTTCGCCGGCATGCTGCTGGCCGACCAGGGCGCGGACGTGATCAAGGTCGAGGCGCCCGAGGGCGACGGCATGCGCGGATGGCCGCCTCACTCGGGCGGCTACTCGGAGAACTTCGCGTCTCTGAACCGTAACAAGCGTTCCATCGTGCTCGACCTGAAGGATGCCGGCGACCTGGAAACCGCGCTCCGGCTGTGCGCTTCGGCCGATGTCGTCCTCGAGAACTTCCGGCCGGGCGTCATGGAGCGTCTGGGGCTCGGGTACGAACGCCTGGCTGCTGAAAAGCCCGCGCTGGTCTACTGCTCGATCTCCGCGTTCGGGCAGCAGGGTCCGCGCTCGAAGGAGGGCGGCTTCGATGTGACGCTGCAGGCCGCCGGAGGCATGATGAGCGTGACCGGCGAGCCGGACGGCGGTCCCGTCAAGTGCGGGGTGCCGATCACCGACTTCAGTGCCGGGCTGTACGCGGCCTTCGCGATCACCAGTGCGCTGCTGACGGCGCGCGCATCAGGCGGCGGCAGCCGCATCGACGTACCGATGATCGGCACTACGCTCGCGATCGCCGCGCTGCAGACGTCGGAGTACTTCGGCACCGGACGCGATCCCCAGCGCCTTGGCTCGGCGCATCCGCGCAACGCGCCGTACCAGGCCTTCAGGGCGAAGGACGCGTACTTCGTCGTGGCCGCCGGCAACGACGATCTCTTCCGGCGCGCGTGCGAGGGCATCGGTTGCGCCGAACTGGCGCGCGACGAGCGTTTCGCGACGACTGCACTGCGCGCGCGCAACCAGGCCGCGCTGAAGGAGCGGCTGGAGGAGGCGTTCACGCGCCTTACCGCGGACGAGTGCCTCGCGATCATGCGTGCCCGCGGCGTGCCCTGCGCGCCGATCAACGCCTACTCCCAGGCGCTCGCGGACCCCCAGGTGGGGCACTACCAGTGGGTGCAGCCGGTCGATCTGCCGGGGGGCGCCCGCACCCGGACCTTCGTATCGCCGCTTGGCGCCGGGCAGCCGGTGCGCCGGCGACCTCCGGGCCTGGGTGAGCACACCGAAGAGATCCGCCGGGAGATCGAACCGTGACGTCCGCGACGAAACCGTTGAATCCGAAGCGCTTCGAAGACTTCATCCGCCACATGACCGCGCTCGTCGAATCGCTCGGCGACGACGAGCCGGCATTGCTCGATGCGGCCGAGCCGCTGCTGGGCGACCTGATACGCAGCGACGACTGGCTGCCGGAGCGGTTCGCGCGGCCGTCGGAGCAGTCGTATCGCCAGTACCTGCTGTACTGCGATCCGATGCAGCGCTTTTCCGTCCTGAGCTTCGTGTGGCAGCCGGGCCAGATGACTCCGGTGCACGACCACACCGTCTGGGGGCTGGTCGGAGTGATGCGCGGCGAGGAGCGCTGCGAGGAGTACGTCGCTACGGGCGGCGGACGCCTGCCTCGCAAGAGCGGTGAGCACGCACTGCCGTGCGGGGCGATCGATCGGGTGTCGCCGCGCATCGGCGATGTCCATCGCGTGTCGAACGCCGGACGGGGCACGGCGATCAGCATTCACGTGTACGGCGCCGACATCGGCACGACGACGCGTCATGTCTTCGACGAATCGACGGGCGCGGTGAAGGACTTCGTGTCCGGCTACAACAACGGCGAGCAGGCGCCGCTGCTGGTGGCCACGAAGGCTCGCTGAGAGGCGCACGCGCGGCGCAGACCACCACCGGACCCGGATGCTTCGCCTTCGAGTTTGCCTCCTGCCGGTCGTTGCGCTGCTCGTCGCGGCCTGCGCGACCCGGATTGCGGACCTGCCGCGCTCGGACGGCGACGTCTCCGCCGGCAAGGCAATCGCGTTCCAGCGCAAGAGCCTGGCGCCGACGGACAGCGGCCGACTGGCGCTTGCCGAAGACCTGCAGCCCGGCGACATCCTGCTGTCGGCTGCGCCGGGCGTGACCTCGTTCGGAATCCGCCTGCTCACCACGTCGCCGGTCAGTCACGCGGCGCTGTACGTGGGCGACGGCGAAGTCGCGGAGGCACTGGGCGGCGGCGTGCGCCTGCGGCGCATCGACGCCATGCTCGCGGAAGAGTCCGTGGTGGCCGCCTTCCGCAATCCGGCGCTCCCTGAAGACGGCGCGCGCGGCGTCAGCCGCTTCGCGCGCGACAAGGTCGGAAAGCCCTATGACTATGTCGGCGTGATGATGCATGCGCCCTTCGCGCTGCAGCGGCGGGTGTGCGAACTGCCGGGTGTTCCGACCTTTCTGCGCGAAACCTGCCTGTCGACGTTCGCGACGCTGCAGTTGATCCATGGCGGCGACGACCGCTTCTTCTGCTCTCAGTTCGTGGTCGAGGCCTATCGCGCGGCCGGCTTCCCGCTCACGCGAGCCCGGCCGCATTGGGTGTCGCCGGAAGACATCATGCACATGCGGGCCGGCGACGTGTCGTCGCTGCCGGTGGAGCAGCCGTTGATGTACGTCGGCCACCTGAAATTCGCGCCGCTGGCGCTGGGCCTTCCCGGCGTCAGCGTGCCGCTGCCGGGCAGCGTGCCGCGCGTGCAGACGGGGCCCGTCGGTCAGTGAGGTGAATCGGCAACGCACCGTGGCCGCGGCCGCGGCAAGGTGCGTTGAGAGCCGTCAACGCAGGATCCCTCAGGCGACCCATCTTTAAGGCATGCGTCTGGGCGGCATTTCGGATGCGGCCCGGGCCAACGGCTGTCCCTGCTTCCGGAGCCCCCATGTCCGCCCTTCCGCTCGCCCTGGTCGATGCGCAGCCGCGCACGGCCGCCACGCCACTGGTCCGCGCCGCGCGGAAGGTAGCTTCCGACCCGCCTGCCGAGAAGTTTCTGGCCGAGCCGGTGCCGCTGGCCAACTACGACCGCGCCATCCGCGCCGCGGTCGCGCGCGCGAGCCGGGGGATTGCCTGGCCGTCGCTGATGGCGGCCTGGGCTGACTGGTACCGGCACCTCGCGTCGGCGCCTGGCAAGCAGATGGAACTGGCGAGCAAGGCGCAGCGCAAGGCGGCGAAGTTCGCGCTGTACGCGCTGGAGGCGATGCGCGGCGACTGCGATCCGTGCATCGATCCGTTGCCGCAGGACCGACGCTTCGCCGATCCGGCCTGGCAGCAGCCGCCGTTCAACCTGATCCACCAGAGCTTCCTGCTGATGCAGCAGTGGGCCTGGAATGCCACCAACCACGTGGTCGGCGTCAGCCGTCACCATGAGCGCATGGTGACCTTCACGGCGCGCCAGATGCTCGACGTGATGAGCCCGAGCAACTTCGTGCCGACCAATCCCGAAGTGCTCGCCCGCACGATGCAGACCGGCGGAATGAATCTCGCGCAGGGCGCGCACGACTGGTGGCGCGACGTGCTAGCGAACTTTGCGGGCAAGCCCCCGCGGGACGGCGCGGACTTCCAGCCGGGGCACGAGGTCGCCGTGACGCCGGGCAAGGTCGTCCTGCGCAATGACCTGATCGAGCTGATCCAGTACACGCCGGCGACCAGCTCCGCGTACGCGCAGCCCGTGCTGATCGTCCCGTCGCCGATTCTGAAGTACTACATCCTCGATCTTTCGCCGCACAACTCGATGGTGCGTTACCTGGTGGACCAGGGGCACACCGTGTTCATGCTGTCGTGGCGCAATCCGGACGCGCGCGACCGCGAGCTGGGCGTCGATCATTACCTGCGCCTGGGCATCCGGACGGCGATCGACGCCGTCACGGCGATCACGGGAGGGCAGGCGCTGCACGCGGTCGGCTACTGCCTCGGCGGCACCTTCCTGGCCATGCTGGCGGCGTCGATGGCCGGCGCCGGCGACGACCGCATCGCATCGCTGACCCTGCTTGCGGCCGAGGTGGACTTCACGGAGGCGGGCGAGCTGTCCATCTTCATCGACGACAGCCAGCTCGCGTATCTGGAAGACATGACGTGGGAGCAGGGCTACCTGGACGGCCGGCAGATGGCGGGCGCCTTCACGCTGCTCAACTCGAACGACCTGCTGTGGTCACGGCTGGTTCGCCAGTACCTGATGGCCGAACCGCCGAAGCACACCGACCTGACCGCCTGGAACGCCGACACCACGCGCCTGCCGCACCGCATGCATACGGAATACCTGCGCAACCTGTACCTGAACAACGACCTCGCATCGGGGCGCGTGCGCTATGACGGCCGGGCCGTGGCGCTGTCGGACATCCACGCGCCGATCTTCCTGGTCGGCACCGAGCGCGACCACGTCGCGCCGTGGAAGTCCGTCTACATGCTGCACCTGTATGCCGATGCCGATATCACTTTCTGTCTCACCAGCGGCGGCCACAACGTCGGCATCGTCAATCCACCCGGAGCGGACGGTCCGCCGCGGCACTTCCGGGTCGCGACCAAGCCGGCTGCGGAACACTACATCGATCCCGACCAGTGGTTCGCGCGCAACGAGCCGCAGGATGGTTCATGGTGGCCGTCGTGGCAGCGCTGGCTGGCCGGCCGGTCCGGCGAACGCGTGGCGCCGCCGGGTCCGCACCGCGACTACAAGCCGATGGGGGACGCGCCGGGCACGTACGTGCTGATGCGATAGCCAGTCGCGGCATCGCCTGCCGGGTCGCGCGGGCGCTGTCGCGGATCACCAGCGTCGCACGCGACCGGTGTCGATGTGGACGAACTGCTGGTCCGGATAGAAGCCGACGCCGCCAGCCTGCAGCGACAGCGCCGCGTCGCGCAGATCGACCAGCGCAACGCCGGGCAGGCGCACGTCGATCGCGCGGCCCTCCATGTGCAGGCTGCGGCTCGCCACACCGCCGCCGCGCGTGGCGCGCAGCGTCGCGTTGGTCGCCGCGCAGCGGTAGCCCGAGATCACCTCGAACGCGCGCGTGCCGCCGACCAGCTGGCGTACCTGGTGCAGCAGGTCGAACAGGCGCGGGTCGATCCGGCCGATCTCGCCGGTGTAGTGATCGCGCAGGAACCGGTTCAGCGAGTCGAGCGCGTCCGGCACGTAACCCTGCGCCACCGCATAGACCAGCTCGATCCGCTCGTGCGTATGCGTGTGGAACATCGACAGGTCGCGCGCGTCCGCGACGCTCGCCTTGGCGTTGCGCGCCGCCGTCAGGACGCTCGCT
>JAOUJD010000334.1 GCA_029883565.1 Burkholderiaceae bacterium | reverse complement strand
CTCGACCGCGTGGCCGATCGCCGCGAACCGTCCCGTCACGGCGCCGGCGACGATCGCCTTGTCGACGAGGCCGAACAGCGGCACCACCCGCGGGTCGACGGGGTGGAAGCGATGGCCGAAGCCGGGAACGATCTTGTCGCCGGCTTCGCGCCGCGCGCGGATGATCGCCGTCGCGGTGGCGACCAGGTCGCCGTCGGCACCGGCTGCCGCGTCGATCTCCCGATAGAGCTCCATGCACTGCTGGCCCGCCCCTCCGTGGATGTCGTCGAGAACGTTGATCGCCGAGGCCATTGCGCCGTTGACCGGCAACCCGCAGGTGACGGCCATCCGGGCGATGGCGATGGACGGCGCGTGCGGGCCGTGGTCGACGCCGGGCACCATCGCCGCTTCCAGGAGGTCGGACTGTCCGCGCGACGGAAGCTCGCCGCGCAGCATCAGCCAGATCATGTCGGGAAATCGCACGCGGCCGATCAGCTCCTCGATCGGGTAGCCGCGGATCGCGATCTTGCCCGGATGGATGTCGATGATGGCAGTGTCCCACCAGGCGGATGCGTCGGCGAGCGTCTCTTCGGCCGTTTTCTTCGTCATCGGCAGCTTTCGCGGGTGATCGGGGCAGGTCGGCGCTGTGGCGCGAGCTCAGGTCGTGATCGTCTCGACCTCGGCTTCGAGTGCGGGGTCGTAGAACGGCCCGAAGAGTTCCTCGTCCGACGGCCGGTCCTCCTTGATCGGCACCGACACCCACGTCGTGTTCATGTAGTGCTTGAGGTGCACGTTCTCCGAGATGATGTTGCCGCCCCAGGTGCCGCAGCCGAGGCTCGAGGTCATCGGCATCCCGTTGTTGAACGCACCGGCGTTCGCCTTCGACTGCGGCTGCCGCACCATGATCCGGGACACCGGCGCCGCCATCGCCAGCCGGTGGATGTGCTCCTGGTCGAACGAATAGATGCCGCAGGAGTGTCCCTTGCCGCCGACTTCGTAGACGGCGCGCATCATGTCCAGTGCCTGATCGAAGCCCTTGTATCGGTAGACCGCCAGCAACGTGGTCAGCTTCTCGCTGGAGAAGTGATGCTCCTTGCCGATGCCGTCGCCGTGGACGATGATGAACTTGCGGTCCGCCGGGATCTCGAAGCCGGCGATCCTGGCGAGCTGTTGCGGGGAGATGGCCACCGTCGAGACGGTGCGATGGCGCTCGTCATCCCACATCGCCTTGCGCAGCATTTCCTTCTCCTGCGGCGACGCGAGATATCCGCCCTCCTGCTGCAGCTGCGCCAGCAGCTGGTCGAAGATGGTCTGCTCGATGATCAGGTTGCCGTCCGCCGAGCAGCCGCTGCCGAAGTCCGACGTCTTCGAAAGCCGCGTGTTGCGCGCGGCTTCCTCGATGTTGGCGGTCTCGTCGATGACCATCGTCGAGTTGCCGGCGCCCACGCCATAGGCCGGCGTGCCGGAGCTGTACGCGGCGCGCACCATCGGCTGGCCGCCGGTGGCGACGATCAGATCGGCGCGCGCCATCAGCGCCTGCGACATCGGGATGTTGACCTTGGTCAGGCATTGCAGGATGTCGGCGGGCGCGCCTTCGCGTTCCAGCGCGTCGCGCATCAGGCGCACCGTTTCGAACGACGTCTTCTTGGATCGCGGGTGCGGCGAGAAGATGACGACGTCGCGGGCCTTGATCCCGTAGATCGCGTTGCCGGCCGGCGTGAGGTCCGGATTGGTGGTCGGGACGATGCAGGCGACGATTCCTGCCGGCTTGCCGTATTTCACGATGCCCTTGTCGGGCAGCTCCTCGATCACGCCGACGCTTTTCTGGCGCAGCGCGTCGCGCAGCACGCCGCGGATCTTCATGCGCTTGCCCATTCGGCTCACGGCATCGCCCAGACCGCTCTCCGCGATGCCCATGTCGACCAGGCGCGTGAAGGTCTGCTTGTTCGCCACGGCCCATGCCACCGCCTGACACAGGCGGTCGACCCGTGCCTGGTCGTAGGTCTCGATGATCGCGAGCGCCTTGCGCGCGCGCTCGAAGGCCATGTCGAGCTCCTGCTGCTGCTCCTCGGTGATGCCTTTCTTGACTTCGGGGGGCGTGGCCATGGGCGTGTCTCCGGGTGCGGTTCGATCGGTGTGCGGCAGCGGTTCGGTGCTGTCCCTGCTCGTCGTGGTGGCTCGCGGATCTTTGGGCGGGCGTCAGGCGCCGAGCACGGTCCTGCGGATCGTCGCCAGCACGGCGCGCAGGTCCTCGATCGGGACCTGGCCCGGGGCGGAGCTGCTCTTGCCGACGGCCCAGGTCAGCGCGGAGCCGTAGACGAAGCCCGCCATGCGCGACAGCGAGCCGTACGGACCCATCGACATGCTGATCAGCGGGATGGGAAGCGACTGGCTCGCGTCATAGGTCGCGCCGAGGAGGGTGAGCACGTCCGGCGGCCCCTTGGGCATGACGGCCACTTTCGCGATGTCCGCCTCGAGCTCGTGCGCGAGCGCGAACCTGGCGAGGAGGGCGGCGGCGTCGGGCGTGGCCTGGAAGTTGTGGTACGAGCCGATCAGCGCAATGCCGTGCTCGCGCGACGCCGCGCGCAGCCGGCGGAAATCATCGGCGGCGTTGGCGGTCTCGTAATCGATCAGGTCGACGAGGCGACTCGCGCAGACCTCGACGTACAGCTGCACGACCTGGGATTCGGCCAGCGCGATCTTCTCGCCCCCCTCCTTGGACGAGCGGCGGGTGAACATGACCGGAATCGGTC
>JAOUJD010000333.1 GCA_029883565.1 Burkholderiaceae bacterium | reverse complement strand
TCGAGCACGTAGACGTCGCCGGTGCGGCGCGCGCGCGTGCGCAGCGATGCGGCGTCGGAGCCGGCCTCCGGCTCCGTGAGGCAGAACGACGACACGAGTTCACCGCTGGCGAGCCGCGGCAGGTACGCGCGCTTCTGCGCCTCGGTCCCGTCCATCACGATGCCCTGGCTGCCGATGCCGACCGTGCTGCCGAACACGGAGCGGAAGGCCGGCGAGGTGCGTCCGAACTCCATCGCGACCCGGGCCTCGTCCTCCATGCCGAGGCCGAGGCCGCCGTACTCCTCGGGGATCGACAGGCCGAAGAGCCCGAGCGCCTTCATGTCGTCGACCACGTCTGCCGGGACCTCGTCGTTCTCGTCGACTTGTGCCTCGAGCGGCACCAGGCGCCCGTCGACGAAGCGGCGGACGGCTTCCAGCAGTTGGTCGATCACCTCACTCGCCACGGTCGGCTGCCCGTCGATGCGCGCGTTCAGCCGAGTGCCGCCACGACTTCCGGAGGCGCCTGCACGAGTTCGATCAGCACGCCTTCGCCGCTGATCGGGAACTGCTCGTTTCCCTTGGGGTGCACGAAACAGATGTCGTGCCCCGCCGCGCCCCTGCGGATGCCGCCCGGCGCGAAGCGCAGGCCCTGCTGCTCGAGCCAGCGCACGGCCACCGGCAGGTCGTCCACCCAAAGGCCGATGTGATTGAGCGGCGTGGCGTGCACCGCCGGCTTCTTCTCCGGGTCCAGCGGCTGCATCAGGTCCACCTCCACCGCGTGCGGGCCGTCGCCGAGGGCGCAGATGTCCTCGTCGACGTTCTCGCGTTCGCTGGTGAAGGTGCTCTTCACCGCGAGGCCGAACAGATCCACCCACAGCGTCTTCAGGCGCTGCTTGTCGGGCCCGCCGATGGCCACCTGCTGGATGCCGAGGATCCGGAAGGGCCTGCTGCTCATCACGCGAACCTCAGGATGGGCTGGTCGACCGCGACGCTTTCGCCCTTGTTCGCCAGCAGCTCGCTGACCGTGCCGTCCTGCGCGGCGAACAGCACGTTTTCCATCTTCATCGCCTCGATCACCGCGAGCCTTTCCCCCGCCAGCACCTTCTGCCCGGGCTGCACGGCGACGTCGACGAGCATGCCGGGCATCGGCGAGATCAGGAACTTGCTCATGTCGGGCGGCGCCTTGAAACGCATCACCCGCAGCAGGTCGGCCGCACGCGCGGACAGCACCATCGCCTCGATGCGCCGTCCGTTGTGCGAGACGCGCGTCCACATGCCGTCCCGCTCGACCTGGGCGGTGAACGGCCTGCCGTTGCAGCCACCTCCGGCGCGGATCCCGCCGAAGGTCCATTCCTGGGTGATCGCGTAGGTCTTGCCGCGCAGCTCGACCGTGATCGCCCCGTCGGACTGGATACGCACCGGGACGTAGTCGTGCATGCCGGCCTCGCCCTTGACGATGGCGACGAACTCCTCGCCGATCTTCATCTCGTAGCCGGGCAACTGGCCGGTGATGCGCGAGGCGCGCTCGCGGTAGCGCCGGTAGGTGGCTGTCGCCAGCGCGACCAGGAAGTCCGGGTCGTCGTGGGGCACGTCCTGGGCCCTGAAGCCCTTGCCGTAGTGCTCGGCGATGAACCCGGTGTTGAAGTCGCCGGCGACGAACTGGGGATGCGACAGCAGCGCCGCCTGGAACGGGATGTTGCTCGCGACGCCGCGGATGACGAAGCCGTTGAGCGCTTCGCGCATGCGGGCGATGGCCTCGGCGCGATCCCGCCCGTGCACGATGAGCTTGGCGATCATCGAGTCGTAGAACATCGGGATCTCGCCGCCTTCGTACACGCCGGTGTCGACGCGCACGCCGCCGCCAGCGGGCATCGGCTGCGCCGCCTCCATCGTCGTCGGCGGCGGCATGTAGCGCACCAGCCGGCCGGTGGAAGGCATGAAGTTGCGGAACGGGTCCTCGGCGTTGATGCGGCACTCCATCGCCCAGCCCTCGCGCTTCACGTCGGCCTGGCCGAAGGGCAGCTTCTCGCCGGCGGCGACGCGGATCATCAGCTCGACGAGGTCCAGCCCGGTGATGCACTCGGTGACCGGGTGTTCCACCTGCAGCCGCGTGTTCATCTCGAGGAAGTAGAAGCTCTGGTCCTTGCCGACCACGAACTCCACCGTGCCGGCGCTCTGGTACTTCACCGCCCGGGCCAGGGCCACGGCCTGCTCGCCCATCGCCTTGCGCGTGGCCTCGCTGATGAAGGGCGACGGCGCCTCCTCGATCACCTTCTGGTGCCGGCGCTGCAGGCTGCACTCGCGCTCGTTGAGGTAGACGACGTTGCCGTGCGCATCGCCGAGCACCTGGATCTCGATGTGCCGCGGCTCCTCCACGAACTTCTCGACGAACACCCGGTCGTCGCCGAAGCTCGCCTTCGCCTCGTTGCGGCAGGAGCTGAAGCCCTCGAAGGCTTCCTTGTCGTTCCAGGCCACCCGCAGGCCCTTGCCGCCGCCTCCTGCGCTGGCCTTGATCATCACCGGGTAGCCGATGTCGCGGGCGATCTTCACCGCCTGTTCGGGCGAGCCGATCGCATCGTTCCAGCCCGGGATGGTGTTGACCTTCGCCTCGAGCGCAAGCTTCTTGGACGCGATCTTGTCGCCCATTGCCGCGATGCTGTAGTGCTTCGGGCCGATGAACACCAGGCCCTCCTCCTCGACGCGCCGGGCGAACCCCTCGTTCTCGGACAGGAAGCCGTAGCCGGGGTGGATCGCCTCGGCACCGGTGTCG
>JAOUJD010000078.1 GCA_029883565.1 Burkholderiaceae bacterium | reverse complement strand
GATCACGTGCCCCGACGAATTGGTCAACGCGACTGGTCCACGCACGCGATGGGCGGCAAGGCGCAGACCGGAAACCCGCTCTTCAGATCGCGTTCGCCTACACCGCCGAACGGCGTCCGAACATCGTCAGACCGCGGGCACTAGAACAGCGCGCTGTAGAGAATGGCGAAGATCGTGATGAGGCCAAGCGCGAGCCCGATGCCGCCCAGTATGCGGCCGAACAGCACGGTTTCCGCCGGTGGCGGCGGCGCCTGGATTGCCGCCAGACCGCCTCTTTCCACCAGCCTCGCATACTCGACCGGCCGCTCGTCCTTCAACTCATGCTCCGAGAGCCGGCCGGTGAAGATCACCAGGTCCATCGGGAATTTCTCGGGCCGCAGATGGCCGTTGAAGAAGTGAATGGTGAAGATGAAGCCGACCGCCAGCAGCGCTTCCTCGCCATGCACGATCATCGCGATGTTGAACACCCACCCCGGCAGGAATTCAGAGAAGAACATGGGGAACCACAGCATGAACCCGGAGCCGCCGATGATGAACATGCCCCAGAACACGGCCCAGTAATCGAATTTTTCCCAGTAGGTGTAGCGGTCGAACTGGGGCCGCGGGCCCTTGCCCAGGAACCACTTGAACATGCCGACGATGTCCTGGCCGTCCTTCAGGTTCGGCACCAGCGAGTTCGGGCCCCAGAAGTAGCTCAGCCAGTCCTCCGTCATGAACGCGCGGACGAAGACGCGGATCACGTGGCCGACGAAGACGACGGTCATGACGCCCGCGCAGATGCGGTGGATCAGCGCCGCGCCCTGGAAGCCGCCCATCAGCTTCACGATGCCTGTCGCCCACGCGTGGTCCGCGAACAGCAGCGGCACGCCGGTCAGGGCACAGCCGATGAAGGTCAGCATCAGGAACGCGTGCATCACGCGCTCGACCGGCCCGAAGCGCCGGTAGTAACGAGCGGCCGGGGCCCGGGCGCGCACGGTTCTCGCAGGGGAGTCGATGGCAATCGAATTGGGCATGGTGCAGTCCTCGTCAGTGGCCGCCGCGCCCAGCGCGGTGCTCACGAACCTCTTTCAGCGATCGGAGCAGCCACAGCAGCGTGTGCAGCCCGAAGAACGAGAACACGCCGATGAGCAGCCACACCATGAAGAGCCGCGTGTAGTACAGCAGCGGCTCGCCCTGCCGGTCCCTCGGATTGCCGTGCGGCTTGTACGCCGCGAAGTTGGCATTCGCGCCGGGATGGCAGCTGCGGCAGGTGTTGACGCGGTTCTCCGGCGAAATCGCGGACCTTGGATTGGACGCCGGGAGGACCTCGTGCGCACCGTGGCAGCTGTTGCACGTCGCCACCCGCGTGAACCCGAGCTTGGTCACCTGCCCGTGATACGTGTCGCGATAGGTGGTGAGCAGGCCGCCGTGGCAGTTGCCGCACTCATTGATGACGTCGACCTGCCACTGCGGCGTGTTGTGCTGCTGGATGCGGTGGGCGCTATGGCAGTCGACGCAGGTCGGAGCAGCGGAGTTGCCCGCCTGGCGCATCTGACCGTGCATGCTCGCCGTGAAGCGGCTGAATACCTGCTGGTGGCAGCTGCCGCACATGCCCGCGATGTTCTCGCGGTTCACCCGGCTCTTCGCGTCGCTCTTGCCGAGGATCCTGTGCGAGCCGTGGCACCCCGTGCAGGTCGGCGCCTTGGCGGCATCGGCCGTCTTGCCGTTCGTCTTCTTGCCGTGGATGCTGTCGTGGTACTGCGCAACGATGTTGCCGCCCGGAAGGTTTGCCTTCTTCACGACGGCATCGTTGCCGTGGCATGCGCCGCAGGTCGCCTCGCGATTGGCGAGATTCGTGCGCGATGCCGGCTCGGTCGACTTCTGGATGTCGTGCTTCCCGTGGCAGTCGGTGCAGGTGGCTGCGACCATGTTTCCGCCGGCACGCGCCTTCGCGTGTGCGGTCGACAGATACTCCTTGACCGGTTCCTCGTGGCACGTCGCGCAGTTGGCCGGCTTCAGCTTGGGAGCGTGCGGCAGCTTCTCTGCCGAAACGTCGCTGTGGCAGTCGGTGCATTTCAGCTGCATCTGGCCGTGCACCGATCCGGCGAAGACCTTCGCATCGACCGCGATCGACTTGCCGCCTTCCGACTTTGCCGCCGGGTCGGCGTGACACATCAGGCAGGTCTCGTTCGGATCGGCTGCCGCGACCGCCGCAGGTGCCGGCTTGGCGTCCAGCGAGAGCGAAAGCGTCAATGCGGCCAGCGCCACCAGGCCGGGCAAGAGGCGGTTAGTACGGGGTGTGTGCATGATGAGCCCGCGCATCGAATCAAGTGGCATTCAACGGCGGCGCGCGGTGAGTGCGCATCAGGGCGCGCTGCAAGGACATAGCGCCGGTCAGTGTTGCACGCGCCCCTCATGGCCCGTTGACACACGTCAAGGCGCGACCTGCGGCCGGCACGGAAGCGACACCGTGCTTCGCTTGAGTCGCACCGAGCGTCCGTTTGGAGCGGTGATTGCTGCCGTGGTCACGCGCGCGCTTGCGCCGGGTCAAACGCGGGCGGACGGCACTGCTAGGCTTCTTTTGGTGCCACACTCGAGCGCGCAGCGGAATCCCTTTAACCGTTCATCCGACGATCAGGAGGCCCGATGAAGATCGCTCCCATGTTGTTTGCGGTCGTCTGCGCAACCGCCGTTCCGGCGCTTGCGCAGACTGGCACCTACACGGTCCGGCAGCTGACGCCCGAGACCGCGAGCAAGGCCACCCGCGCCGCGCTGGAAGCGTGCCGCAAGAACGGCTACCAGGTGGCCGTCGCGGTGGTCGACCGTGCCGGCGTCGCCCAGGCCCTGCTGCGGGATCGTTTCGCCGGCCCGCACACGGTAAGCACGGCAATCAACAAGGGCTGGACCGCGATCAGTTTCCGCACCGACACGCTGGAGTTCTCGAAGCTCACCGCCGGACCGGGCGGAAGCGCGGGGATTCGCCACCTGCCGAACGTCGTCGCGGTCGGCGGCGGCGTGAACATCCAGGCCGGCGGCTCGACCGTGGGCGCGATCGGCGTGTCGGGTGCGCCAACCGGCGAGGCCGACGAAGCCTGTGCCAAGGCAGGCGTCGCAGCCATCCGCGACGAACTCGACTTCTAGCCGATCCGTGCCGGCGCCCGCGATACCATCGCGGGCGTGACTTCCCGACTCACTCCTTCGACGGCGGCACTGCTCGTGCTGCCGCCGCTGTTCTGGGCCGGCAACGCGGTGGTCGGGCGTGCGCTCGTCGGCCACTTTCCCCCGCTGGCCCTGTCCTTCTGGCGCTGGGCACTTGCCTTTGCGCTGCTCGCGCCCTTCGCGGCGGGCACGATCCGCGCGCAGCGCGCGACGCTGCGCGCGCACTGGCGCGTGATCGTCGCCGTCAGCTTCCTCGGGGTGGCCTGCTACAACTCCCTGCAGTACCTGGCGCTGCAGACATCGAGCGCGGTCAACGCGACGCTGATCAGCGCATCCGGGCCGGTCGCCGGCCTGCTGGTCGGTGCTGCGTTCTTCGGCGTGACCGTCAGCCGGCGCCAGTGGACCGGTGCGACCCTGTCGATCGCCGGCGTCCTGTGGGTCGTTGCGCGGGGCGATCCCCACAACCTGCTGCAACTTCGCCTCGCCACCGGCGACCTCATCATGCTGGTCGCCACCGTGCTGTGGAGCTTCTATACGTGGCTGCTGCGGCGACATCGGCCGCCGCTGCCGATGACCGCCTTCCTGACCGTGCAGATCGGGCTCGGCACGCTGATGATCCTGCCCTTCTACCTGCTCGAGTTCGTCGTCACGCAGCGGGTCCCGGAGGCAACGCCGGCCAACCTGGCGGCACTGGCCTACGTGGTCCTGCTGCCCTCGATCGTGGCGTACTACTGCTGGGACCGCGGCGTGGATCGGGCCGGCGCCGTCCTGCCCATGTACTTCGTCAACCTGACCCCGGTCTTCGCGGCGCTGCTGGCGACGATCTTCCTTGCCGAGCCCATCGGCCTGTATCACGTGGCGGGCGGGGTCCTGATCCTGTCGGGAATCCACCTCGCCAACCGCCCACGCCCCGAATCCCGACCGTCCGGCTGACGCGCAGGCGCACGCAGTGCGGTGGCTACAATGCCGCGTTCTCCGGATCCACCGCTGCCCAAGGCTGAAGGCCGCTCCGATGCTGATGCGCCACGAACAGGTCGTGACGGTACGACGCACCGATTACCGACCGCCCGCCTTCCTCCTCGATCGCGTCGCGCTCGAGTTCGACCTCGATCCGGCGCTAGCGCATGTCACCGCAACCTTCGTAGTTCGCCGCAACCCGGCGCTCCCGCACGACACCGGCCCGTTGACGCTCGACGGGGAGGAGCTCGAGCTGGTCTCGGTGGAGCTCGACGGAAACGCGCTGCCGGCGGCCGGCTACGAACTGCGGGACGACGGACTGAAGGTCCCCGCGCCGGCGGAGCGCTTCACCATCAAGATCGTCAATCGCATCCACCCGGCGGCGAACACGGAGCTGATGGGCCTGTTCCTGTCCAACGGCAACCTGTTCAGCCAGTGCGAGGCCGAGGGGTTTCGCCGCATCACGTTCTTCCCCGACCGGCCCGACGTCATGGCGCCGTACCGGGTGACGCTGCGCGCGAACCGCGAGCAGTTCCCCGTCCTGCTGTCCAACGGCAACCTGGTCGAGCACGGCGAGCTGGGCGGCGGCCGCCACTACGCGGTGTGGGACGACCCGTTCGCCAAGCCGAGCTATCTGTTCGCGCTGGTCGCCGGGAATTTCGAGGTGCTCGAGGACCGCATCGTGCGGGCGAGCGGGGGCGAAGCATTGCTGCAGATCTTCGTCGAGCCGGGCAACCTCGAAAAGACGCCACATGCGATGGCGAGCCTGAAGCGGGCCATCGCGTGGGACGAGCGGCGCTACGGCCTCGAACTGGACCTCGACCGCTTCATGATCGTCGCCTCCAACGACTTCAACATGGGAGCGATGGAGAACAAGGGCCTCAACATCTTCAACGCGAAGTACGTGCTGGCCCATCCCAACATCGCAACCGACGTCGACTACGCCAGCATCGAGGCGATCGTCGGGCACGAGTACTTCCATAACTGGACGGGCAACCGCGTCACCTGCCGCGACTGGTTCCAGCTGAGCCTGAAGGAAGGCCTGACGGTGTTCCGCGAACAGGAGTTCGCGGCGGACCTGATGGACGACGCCTGGAGCCGGGGCGTCAGGCGCATCGACGACGTGCGCGGCCTGCGCGCCACCCAGTTCCCCGAGGACAGCGGGCCGATGGCGCATCCGGTCCGGCCGGATACCTACCAGGAAATCGGCAACTTCTACACCGCGACCGTGTACGAGAAGGGCGCCGAAGTGGTCCGCATGCTGCAGACCCTCGTCGGCGTCGATGGATTCCGCCGCGGCATGGACCTGTACTTCAAGCGGCACGACGGTCAGGCGGTCACCTGCGACGACTTCGTCGCCGCCATCGCCGATGCCAACGGCCGCGACCTGACGCAGTTCAGGCGATGGTATGCGCAGTCCGGCACGCCGCGCGTCGCGGCGACCGTACGCCACGACAGCGCGGCGCGCGTCCTGGAACTCACGCTGTCGCAGTCGACGGCGCCGACGCCCGGCCAGCCTTCGAAGGAGCCTTTCCACATCCCCTTCGCGGTCGGGCTGCTGACGCTCGATGGAAGCGACCTGCCGCTGCAGCTCGAAGGGGAAAAGAAACCGGGCGGGACGACGCGGGTCCTGGACCTCACGCAGCCGTCGCAGACGTTCCGGTTCGTCAACGTGGCTTCGCCCGTCGTGCCGTCGCTGCTGCGCGGCTTCTCCGCACCGGTGAACGTGGATGCGCGGTACGGCGACGACGAGCTGGCGTTCCTGGCCACCCGCGACTCCGACCCGTTCAATCGCTGGGAGGCCGGTCAGCGGATGGCCATTGCCAGGCTGATGGCGCTGACCGACGCCGCCGAGGCCGGGCAGCCCCTCGCGCTCGACGATGCCTTCGTCGACCTGGTGCGGACGACGCTGGCCGACGCGAACGTGTCGCCAGCCTTCAAGGAACAGGCCCTGATGCTGCCGGCCGAAGGCTTCATCGGCGAGCAGCGCCGCCTGATCGAGCCCGAAGCGATCCGCGCCGCCCGGCGTTTCATGCTGGCAGAGCTCGGGCGCCGCCTCGCGGACGAATGGAAGGCCGCCTACGACGGCATGGTCGTCGACGGCCCCTATTCGCCCGATCCGGCATCCGCCGGCAGGCGCGCGCTGCGCAACCTCGCCCTCGCCTACCTCGTGGACGGGGAAGTTCCCGGAGGACTCGACCTCGCGCGCGACCAGCTCGTCAACGCCACCAACATGACCGAGGCCCAGGGCGCGCTCACCGCCATCGTCAACAGTTCCGCGCCCTACAAGGCGGAGGCCCTGGTGCAGCTTGCCCGCCTGTGGAGCCATGAGCCACTGCTGATGAACAAGTGGTATCAGCTGCAGGCGACGGCCGTCGCGCACCCCGGCGAACCGCCGGTGGTGGAACGCGTCCTGATGCTGACCGGGCACCCCGGGTTCTCGATGGCGAACCCGAACAACGTGTTCGCGCTGCTGCGCTCCTTCTGCACGTCGAACGAAGCCGAGTTCCACCGGCGCGGAGCCGACGGGTACGCGCTGTGGGCGGACAGCGTGCTCATCCTCGACCGCATCAATCCCACCGTGGCTGCGCGTATCGCGCGGGCGATGGACCGCTGGCGCCGGTTCGCACCGGACCGCCAGGAGGCGATGCGCGTGGCGCTCGAGACCGTCGTTGCCGCCGATCACCTGTCGCGCGACGTGCGCGAGATCGTCACCAAAGCGCTGGAGAACTGATGGCCCGCCTTTCCCTGACACATCACCTGATCCGCTGCGAACGCGAGCATGGGCTCGACCCCGACCTTCGGCTGCTGCTGGAGGTGGTCGCGCGTGCCGTCAAGGCAATCAGCCATGCCGTGGGCAAGGGCGCGCTCGGCGGCGTGCTCGGCGCGGCCGGTTCGACGAACGTGCAGGGCGAGGCGCAGAAGAAACTCGACGTGCTGTCCAACGAGATCCTGGTCGAGGCCAACAGCTGGGGCGGCTACCTCGCCGGCATGGCCTCCGAGGAGATGGACGGCCCGGTCGGCATCCCGGTCGCCTATCCGCGCGGCAAGTACCTGCTGCTGTACGACCCGCTCGACGGGTCGAGCAACATCGACGTCAATGTCTCGGTGGGAACGATCTTCTCGGTGCTGAAGTGTCCGCCGGGCGTGACGGAGCCGGACGAACGCAGCTTCCTGCAGCCCGGCTCGCAGCAGGTCTGCGCCGGCTACGCGGTGTACGGCCCGCAGACGCTGATGATGCTCACCATCGGTCACGGCGTGTTCGGGTTCACGCTCGACCGCGACACCGGCTCGTTCCTGCTGACACACGAACAGGTACAGATTCCAGCCGACACGGGCGAGTTCGCCATCAACGCGTCGAACATGCGTCACTGGGAACCGCCGGTGAAGCGCTACGTCAACGAACTGCTCGCAGGCAGGACCGGGCCGCGCGGGCGCGACTTCAACATGCGCTGGGTCGCATCGATGGTGGCCGATGTCCACCGCATCATGTCGCGCGGCGGCATCTTCATGTATCCCCGCGACGCGCGCGACCCGGGCAAGCCCGGCCGGCTGCGGCTCCTGTACGAAGGCAACCCGATGGCGTTCCTGGTGGAGCAGGCCGGCGGCGCCGCCACCAACGGCCACCAGCGCATCCTGGAAGTGCTCCCCGGCAAGCTGCACGAGCGGGTCGCGGTGTTCCTCGGCTCGAAGAACGAGGTCGACCTCGTCACGTCCTACCACCGCGCATGAGCACCGCCCGGCGCGTGCCCTCGGCGGTCCTGGTCGCGCTGCAGTTCGGCCTCATCGCCGCGCTCGTCGCGGGTACGCGCTGGCCGGTTCCGCAGCGGGCCTGGCCGCTCACCCTGTTCCTGCTGGCCACGGCGATCGTGCTCGGCCTGTGGACGCTGGGCCACAACCGCCTCGGGAACTTCAACATCCGTCCGGAACTGCGTTCCGGCGCGCGGCTCGTCACCGGCGGTCCGTACCGCTGGGTCCGTCACCCGATGTACGTGTCGGTGCTGCTGGGCGTCGGGGCCTTCGCCTACGCCGATCCGCGGCCGTGGCGGCTGGCCATGCTCGTCGCCTTGCTGGTCGTGCTGATCGCGAAGGCCGCGCGCGAGGAAAATTACCTGCGTGCGGCCTTCCCCGAGTACGCGGCCTACGCCGCCCGGACCTGGCGCCTGATGCCGTTCGTGTACTAGCGGCGGCTAGGGCTGGATCACCGTCGAGCCGACGGTCTTGCGCGCCGCGAGGTCGGAGTGCGCGCGCGCGGCGTCGGCCAGCGCATACCGCTGCTCGATGTCCACCTTGATCTTGCCGCGTGTCATCAGGTCGAACAATTCCTCCGACGACGCTTCGAGTCGTGCCCGCGGAACGATGTGTGTCGCGAGGGTCGGACGAGTGACGAAGAGCGATCCCTTGGCGGCCAGGATGCCGAGGTTGACGCCGGTCACCGCGCCGGAGGCATTGCCGAAACTCACCATCAGCCCGCGCGGCTGGATGCAGTCGAGCGAGCCTTCCCAGGTGTCCTTGCCGACACCGTCGTAGACGACGGGCACCTTCGCGCCGTTGGTCAGTGCCAGCACGCGCTCGACGAAATTCTCCTTCGAGTAGTCGATCGTCGCCCACGCGCCGTGCTTCCTGGCGAGCGCGGCCTTCTCCGCCGAACTCACCGTGCCGATCAGCTTGACACCGAGGGCCTTCGCCCACTGGCAGGCGATCAGCCCGACGCCGCCCGCGGCGGCGTGAAACAGGACCGTCTCGCTGCCCTGCAGGCGATACGTCTGGCGGAACAGGTACTGCACCGTCAACCCCTTGAGCATGACTGCGGCCGCCTCGTCGAAACCGATCTTCTGCGGCAACTTCACGACGGTCGCCACCGGCATCGTCCGCATTTCCGAATACGCGCCGATCGGCCCCTGCGGATAGGCGACGCGGTCGCCCGCCTTCAGGAACTTCACGTTGGACCCGACCGCCTCGACCACGCCCGCGCCCTCGAAGCCCAGCCCGTGCGGCAAGGCGTTCGCGTACAGGCCGGTCCGGTAGTAGATGTCGATGAAGTTCAGCCCGATTGCATGCTGCCTGATCCTGACCTCGTCCGGCCCCGGATCCTTCACGTCGACCTCGACCACTTCCAGCACTTCGGGACCACCGTGAGCGCGAATCATCACTGCCTTGGACTTCATGAGGTCTCCTTTGGAGTTGAGTCCGCTGCCGCCTGCGCCGTCACCGGCAGCGTCAGGACGTACACACCGGCGAGCACCAGCAGCGTGCCAACCAGCTGCCAGCCCGATACGGGCTCGCCGAGAAACACGAACGCGAGGCCGATGGTCGAGACCGGCCCGATCATGGCTGCCATCGACGCCCGGCCGGCGCCGACGCGCTCGATCGCAAGCATCGTGGCAAACACCGGCAGCACCGTGCACAGCGTCGCATTGAGCAGCGACAGCCAGATGACCGGCGCCGGTTGTTCGAGGGAGCTCACGGGGTTCACCGCGAGGAAGTGGATCAGCACGGCGGCGCTCGAAACGCACATCGCGTAGGAAGTCAGGCGGATGGCTCCAAGCCGCTTCACGAGTTCGCCGCCGACCACCAGATAGACCGCGTAGCAGAGCGCGCTCGCGAACACGAGTGCGCTGCCGAGCCCGATGCGGCCCCCGTCCATCCGGACGTCGTGCACGAACGCGAGGACGATGCCGCCGTACGCAAGCGACAGGGCCAGCCAGTCCAGCCGGCGGATTCGCTTCGACAGGAAGAACGCGGAAATCAGCAGCACGATGGTGGGATTGAGGAAGAGGATCAGTCGTTCGAGCGCAGCGCTGACGTGCTGCAGCCCGAGGAAGTCGAGATAGCTTGCCAGATAGTAGCCGAGCACCCCGAGCACGCTGAGCTTCAGGTGATCGGCTCGTGCCAGGGGCGGCGCGGCGCGCGATGCCCACCGGTAGGCCACCAGGAAGAACGGCACCGCGAACAGCATGCGCAGCGCGATCAGCGTGAGCGGATCGACGTGGTAGCGGTAGGCGAGCTTGACGACGATCGCCTTGCCGGAGAACAGCACGCTGCCGGTGACGGCGAGCGCGAGGCCGAGCAGAAGGTTCCGGCGCGGGGAGGGATGCACCCGGCGATTCTACGGAGTGCAGCGCCCTGCTCGATTCAGCGTCCGCCGCGCCAGGCGCTCCAGGCCAGCAGCAGCCAGCCAAGGAGAAACGCCACGCCGCCGAATGGCGTCACCGCGCCTAGACCGCGTACGCCGGTCAGCGCCAGCAGATAGAGACTTCCGGAGAACAGGACCGTGCCGAGCGTGAAGCACCAGCCGGCCCAGCGCGCCGACGATCCGGGCCAGCGCTGGCAGGCCCACGCGACCCCGAGCAGCGCCAGCGCGTGGGCAAGCTGGTAGCGCGCGGCGGTGTCGAAGATCGCCAGCAGGTCAGGCGCCAGTCGCGCCTTCAGCGCATGCGCGCCGAAGGCGCCGGCTGCCACCGCGATGAACGCCGACAGGGCGCCAAGCACGGCGAACAGGCGTTCGTGCGATCGATCCGAGGGTTCGCGATTCATGGCCGTCATTGAAGATCGACAAGCGTAGCGCGACATGGCGCTGCGGCGGCCGCGCTCGTGCGAGTTGCGGATCGCACCATGCCTTGCGATGCTCGCCCCATCCCCCTTCAGGAATGTCCATGGCCACGTTCAGTCCGTCGGTCGCCCACGCCTGGCCGCTGCTCGTCGTCGCCGGCCTGCTGGAAATCGGCTCGGCCGTCGACATGAAGGCAACACAAGGCTTCTCCAGG
>JAOUJD010000332.1 GCA_029883565.1 Burkholderiaceae bacterium | reverse complement strand
ACCGGGAGTGCCACCCCGGCCGGAACCGCTGATCTGCACTCGTCGCCGGCGGTTCCCTACGAAGCGGCAGCCGGAGCCGCGCGCTGCATCGGCTCCGCTGGCCAGTCGAGCCGGGCACAGAACCCAGCATCCCCGGGCCGGTTGCAGTCGAGCCTGACGACCCCGCCGTGCGCGCGTGCCACCGACGCCGCGAGCGTCAGTCCCAAGCCCAGCGCGGAATTGATTTCTCCCGCCTGCTCGAAGCGCTCGAGCGCGTCCTCGAGGCGAGCCAGCGCCGCAGGGGTGACGCCGGGACCGTCGTCCTTGATCCTGATGAATTGCTCCCTGGCCGTACGCCCCGCATCCATGTAGACATGGTGCGCGCCGTGCCGCTCCGCGTTGTCGAGCAGGTTCGCCACGGCGGCGGCGAGCAGGTCTCCATCACCTCTCAGCCTGCCGGCGCCGTCGAGTTGGGACGTGTCCACCTGGATCTGCCGCCCGGCTGCTACGGCCGCGAGTTCGCCTGCGTCGAACTCGCGCCACTGAATGCCTTCGGTGGCGCGTGTCATCGAAAGAAGCGCGCTGATCACGCCCGCCAGGCGATGGGCGGAAGCGGTGGCCTTGCCAAGCCGCTCTGTCACTTCCGCTGGTTCGGAAACGCTCGCGACTTCGAGCTGCGCGCTGAGTCCGGCCAGAGGCGTCCGGAGCGCATGCGCCGCATGGGCCGCGAAGGCTCGTTCGCTGCGCAGCTTCGCCTGGAGCCTGCCCAGCATCGCGCTCAGTGCGCCGTACGCGGACGCGAGCTCGCGCCGTGGCCGGTGCGGCGCCGGCAGACCGGCCGAGTCCGGGCCGATCGATTCCACCGCGTGCGCGAAGTCAGCGATGGGGCGAAGCTCGTGTCGCACCGACCAGCCCAGGATCGCGCACGCCGCCAGCCCGAGAAAAAGCACCGTTCCTCCGGCGGCCGATGCTGCAGTGAGTTGTGCGTGCTGGATCTCGGAGAGCGGCTGCGCCACCTGCAGCCATAGATCCTGGCCAGGGATCGTGTAGACGGCGAGCCCTGCCGTCCTCTGATGCCCCTCGACGAGCGGCACGGATGGCCATGGCTCGTCCGGAGCGCTGTGGGAGCGGGCGACGAGGCGTCCGGACGACGCGCGCAACTGCCACATCAGCACTTCGCGGTGTGCGGGGGCAGGCATCGCGCGACCGCGCGAGAGGGATTCGACGCGCGCCTCGTGCTCGGCCAGGACGACGAGCGCCTGCGCGGATTCTTCCAGGGCCGACTCCATGGTCGTTCGCACGACGGCGCTAACCGCCAGCGCGGCAACGATGGCGCTGACGACCGAGCCGGTCAAGACGGTTGCGATCGTTCGCCGCAACAGACGTGTCTGGATGGATGGGGCGCTCGCTCCGCTCATCGGATCAGGCCCGGATGCGGTAGCCCATGCCGCGCACCGTCTCGATGACGTCGTGACCGAGCTTGCGCCGCAGGCTGGCGACGTGCACCTCGACGGTGTTGCTCGAGACATCGGCTTCGAACCCGTAGAGCAATTCCTCCAGGGTGGCGCGCGAAAGGATGCGGCCGGCACGGCGCATCAGCGATTCGAGCAGCGCATATTCGCGTGCGGTCAGATCGACGGGAGCTCCGCCGACCGTCACGCTCTGGCCGGCCCGATCCAGTTCGATCGGCCCGACCGTCATCCTGCCGCTCGCCTGCCCGGCGGCGCGCCGCGAAGTCGAGCGGATGCGCGCCGCCAGTTCGGCCAGCTGGAATGGCTTGATCAGGTAGTCGTCTGCGCCCGCGTCGAGCCCCTCGATGCGGTCGTCCAGCGAGTCCCTGGCCGTCAGCATCAGCACGGGCGTCTGGGCGTTCTCGCCGCCACTGTCGCGTAGCTGCCGCAGCCAGTCGACGCCCGAACCGTCCGGCAGGCGCCAGTCAAGCAGGATCACGTCGAACCGGCTCTGGACGGCGGCACGCGCGTGGGCCGCGTTCGTCACCCAGTCGACCGCGTGCCCGCGCGACCTCAGGAATGCCCGGACGGCATCGCCCAACGTCAGGTCGTCCTCCACGAGAAGCAACCGCATGGCCCGGATTCGCTTCAGGTTCGCTTCAGGAAGCCCGCCTAGGTTGAAAACCGTAGGCGTAACTAAGGATGGCATCCGGGCGGCCGAGCACATGGGGATCAGATCAAGGAGTTGTCTGGCGGGGATCGGGGCGCTGATGCTGGCGAGCGCCCTGGGAGCCACGGCGCAGGCGCCGAGCCACGATGAAGAACGTGCCCGCGACCGCGACATCTGCGGCTATCGACTGATGACCGAACGGGAACGCGCCGAGTACCGCGCGCGGATGCACGCGGCCGGCAACGACGAGGACCGGGCGCGGATCCGGGACGAGCACCGCGAGCAGATGAAGGCGCGAGCGAGGGAGCGCGGTTTCGCCTTGTCCTGCGAAAAGACGGATGAACCCAAGGCTGCCAGGGCCGACGGCATATCGAAAACGGCAGCAAGCGATGTTTTGCGGGCGAAGGTCAGCGACTCGTCCTTGCTTTCTCAGCAACGAAGTTCAAGGAGCATGGAATGACAACCAGCAGGTTTGTGATGGCACTGGTCGCAGCCGCCGTGGCGATGACCGCCTCTGCCGGACTGGCACAGGACCAGACGCGGGATCAGACCCGCGACCAGACGCGTGATCAGACCCGCGATCCGACGCGGGACCAGACACGTGACCAGACGCGGGACCAGGCGACTCAATCGACGCCTGCCGCCGGGAAGCAACAG
>JAOUJD010000331.1 GCA_029883565.1 Burkholderiaceae bacterium | reverse complement strand
TGTCGAACGCGCGCCCAAATCGTGCTCGCGGCAGTGACGGGCCAGGCTGCGGGTCCGGGCCTACAACGCGCTCCAGATCACGGCCGCCACGATGCTCCAGGCACCGTTGGCTTCGTCGACCTTCTCGTTGACGAGTTCCGGCACCGTCGACTGCAGGACCGTTGCGGTTTCGTCGAACCGGAAGCTCGCGAGCGGCGCCTTCTCGGTCGCGCCCGTACCGTCGATGCGCCGGCACTCGACCCCGGCGACCAGCGGGTCGGCGGCGCCGGGCAGAACCAGAAGGAATTCGACGCGCGATCCGCCGTGCACGATCACGATACGGTCCGCCGCCGGGTCCTGGGCAACGCGCAGACCGCGCAGCAGGGGGCGTCCCTCGCCGGCCTGCTCGGCCAGTCGCGCGAACGAACGGAACGCGCTGCGCAGCACCGACGTGCGGCTGTCCCCCGCGTCGGCCTTCTTCTTCACTGCTCTTTTCATGCGCTCCTGTCTGCGTGCCCCATGAGCGGGCCTACTTGCCGGGCTTCTTCCGCTCCAATTGCTCTCTCAGGCCGGCGAACGGGGAAAAGGTCGAGGCCGGACCCGAGCTGCCGGCGAAACCGGCACCGCCGGCCGCTTCCAGCTGCCGCTGGTGCTCGTTGTCGTGGCAGTACAGGCACAGAAGTTCCCAGTTGCTGCCATCCGACGGATTGTTGTCGTGATTGTGGTCCCTGTGATGGACCGTCAGCTCGCGCAGGTTCGCTCGCGTGAACTCGCGCGCGCACCGCCCGCAGATCCACGGGTAGATCTTCAGTGCCTGCTCGCGATAGCCCAGCGCGCGCTGGTCGGCAGCGCGACGGGCCTCGGCAATGACCCGGTCCAGGCGACCGGGGTCGCGCGCGCTCATGTCGGTTCGATCCCCGGCCGCGCGAGAGAGGCGCCCCGGACCCTGCGTTCGCGCGTCCGCACGCTATTTCGTCGGCGCGGGCGGCTTGGGCTGCGGCGAACCAAACGGCGCGGCGGGCACGCCCGGTTTCTTGGACTGCTTGGGCTTCTTCTTTTCCTTGTTGCTTCGAAGCTGACCTTTGGCCATGGAAGTCGTCTCGACGAGGTGTTGATGATCCCGCGCACACTATCCAGCGTTGCGGGCCGAAACGCAAACGCCGGTGTGACCCAGGCCCTAGGCGCTGCGCGCCAGCACCCCGGCCACCCGCCGCAGCAGTCCCTTGGGCGTGGCGCGCGAGGCGAGGGTGACCGCCTGGTTCACGGCACCGGGGACCTTGATCACCACACCCTGCATGCAGGCACGGTAGCCTTCGTCGGCAACCGCGTCCGCGTCGCCGACCAGGAAGCCGGGCAGTTTCGCGAGGCGGGCGTTCGCGCTCGTCGCGGCGGTGAGCATGTGTGTCGCCGTGATGCCGGGACACAACGCTGTCACCGTCACCCCCACGTCCCTTAACTCCTCCGACAGGGATTCGGACAGTGACAGCACGAAGGCCTTGGTGGCCGCGTACGTCGCAAGCATGGGAAGCGGCTGGAACGCGGCAATCGATGCGACGTTCAACACGCGCCCGTGACCGCGCTCGCACATCGGAGGCAGGAAGTGGGCGAGCATCTCGGTCACTGCGGCGACGTTCAGGTCGATCAGTTCCCGGTGCCGCTGCGACGGGATCGCCGTGAAACCGCCCTGCTGCAGGACACCGGCGTTGTTGACCAGCACGTCGACCCGGATGCGCCTGCGCTTCAACGCGATGGCCAGCGCCCGTGCCGCGCCCCGCCGGGCGAGGTCGGCCGGCTGCACCCACGCTTTCACGCCGTGCTCCGCCGCCAGGACCTGCGCGAGCCGCTCGAGCTTGGCGACGCTGCGCGCCACCAGGACCAGCGAGTGGCCGTCCCGCGCAAACCGTTTCGCCAGCGCCTCCCCGATGCCGGACGAGGCCCCGGTGATCAGTACGGTCTCCGGGCGCCGCGCTTTCGATGCCGCCATGGGGCCCCCTCTTGCGTTTGCCTCATGCATGCGCTACGGTACTGTCATTAATTACAGTACATCTCATGCCCGACGGCACCCTCTTCTACCAAACCTTCGAAGCGCTCGACCTCGTCGACCCGAGCGAAGCGCGCTTCCTGTCGTCCGCGGTTCGCGATGCAGTCAGGGCGGCGCAGCGCCAGGGACATTACGACGCGCGCTTCCACCAATATCGGGTCCGTGCTTGGCGCGAGCCCCTGGGTTCGCGTCTTGTGACCGTGTCCTGGCGCATCACCCACGCCGACCAGCCGGTCGCCGGCGACACCCACATCCTGCAGGCCCTCTGAGACGACCGCCTGGCGCGCCCCCCTGAACCGGGGTCAGCCGAGCAACCAGGCGGCGAACCGTTGCCACGCCGCAGTCTGCGCCAGAGCGATGCGCAGCGGTACCGATGCGATCAGGAAGGCCGCCCCCCAGCCGAAGGCGGGATGCAGCCGGCGATTCCTGACCGTGTCGATCACGACGACCGCCAGCACGCACGCGATCATCACGCCGAAGAAGGCCGGCAGGCCTCCCTGCTTGATGAAGTCCAGGGGAAGGCGAGCCGCGCCGGGCGTGACGATGCCCAGGGTGGCGAGCAGCATCAGCCGCTTGTGGGTGGCCGTGCGGCGACGCTTGAGCAGCGCGGCTGCCACCAGCGTGCCGAACACGGCGACATCGATGATGGGAATCGCCATGAACATCAGCGGCGTGATCTGCGGCGCGGGAGTGAAGCCTCGTCGCCCGGCGTCGATCGCCGCCGCCACGCCCATGACG
>JAOUJD010000077.1 GCA_029883565.1 Burkholderiaceae bacterium | reverse complement strand
CGCCGGGCCCGGATTCGCCCCGGCCGAGTCGGGACCGACGCGCAGGCGGGCACCGTCGAAATGCAGGATCGACCCGCCACCGGCGGCCACGGTATGGATGCTCATCATCGGCGCGCGCATCCGCACACCAGCCACCTGGGTTTCGAACGCGCGTTCGCAGTCGCTCACGTCCCGGCCGGCGAAGTGCGAGACGTCGGTCGAGGTGCCGCCCATGTCGAACCCGATCACCCGATCGAAACCGGCGGCGAGGCTGGTCCGAACCATGCCGACGATGCCGCCGGCCGGACCCGACAGGATGGAGTCCTTGCCCTGGAAGCGACGGGCGTCGGTCAGGCCTCCGCTGGATTGCATGAAGAGCAGGCGCGTATCCGGCAAGTCGCCCGCCACCTGCTCCACGTAGCGGCGCAGTATCGGCGACAGGTAGGCGTCCACCACCGTCGTGTCGCCGCGCGCGACGAATTTCATCAGCGGGCTGACCTTGTGCGACACGGATACCTGCGGGAAGCCGATCTCGCGCGCGATGTCCCCGAGTGCCGCCTCGTGCTGCCGGTATCGGTAGCCATGCATCAGCACGATGGCGACGGCGCGATAGCCTTCGTTGTAGGCCCGCCGCAGAGCGGCGCGGGCCGCGCCCGCGTCGAGCGGCACGACCACGTCGCCGTGCGCGCCGATCCGTTCGTTCGCCTCGATCACCCGGGAATACAGCAGTTCGGGCAGCACGATGTGGCGGTCGAACAGGCGCGGTCGGTTCTGGTAGGCGATGCGAAGTCCGTCGCGGAACCCGCGCGTCACGACCAGCACGGTGCCTTCGCCCTTGCGCTCGAGCAGGGCGTTGGTGGCGACGGTCGTCCCCATCTTCACCGCGCCAAGCTGCGCCACGGGCACGTCGCCGCCGGGCGCGACCCCCAGCAGGTGCCGGATCCCGGCGACCGCCGCATCGCGGTACTGCTCGGGGTTCTCCGACAGCAGCTTGTGGGTCACCAGGGTGCCGTCCGGACGGCGCCCCACCACGTCGGTGAACGTCCCGCCGCGGTCGATCCAGAATTCCCAGGCGCCGGCCGTCGATCCGTTCACGGCCGGCTCCGCGATTCCGTGGAGGCTTGTATGCTTCGCGACGCACCGGCGACGGTGCGGCTGCCTTCGGCGCAGTCGGCCGATATGTGAAGAGCGCGCTGGGGTTCGAGGAGTGACACGTTCTTTTTTGTTTGCTTGCCGTGGCGGCGCTATGTTGACACAGCGTCCGATCGACTGCCGTCCCCGCTCACGAGAGGAAATCAGGAAACCATGAAACGACGTTCCGTGCTGCTTGGCTCCGCGGTGGCTGCCGCGGCTCTTTCCTTCGGCCTGCCTGCAACGGCCCAGACCAAGTGGGATCTTCCTGCGGGCTACCCCGCGGGCAACCCGCATACGCAGAACCTGAACCAGTTCGCGGCCGACGTGCAGAAGGCGACCAACGGCAAGCTGGCGATCACCGTGCATCCGGGCGGTGCCCTGTTCAAGGCGCCCGAGATCAAGCGCGCGGTTCAGACCGGCCAGGCGCAGATCGGCGAGGTGCTGATGAGCCTGCTGGAAAACGAGAACCCCGTGTTCGGCGCCGACGCCGTGCCCTTCGTCGCGACCGGGTTCGATGCGTCGTTCAAGCTGTGGCAGGCCCAGCGGCCCATCGTCGAGAAGATCCTGGCCGGACAGGGCATCAAGCTGCTGTACGCGATCGCCTGGCCTCCCCAGGGCATCTACACGAAGAAGGCGCTGAACTCGGTCGCCGACATGAAGGGCCTGAAGTGGCGCGCCTACAACCCGGCAACCACGCGCATCGCCCAGCTGGTCGGCGCGCAACCGCTCACCATCCAGGCGGCCGAGCTGTCGCAGGCGTTGTCCACCGGCGTTGTCGATTCGTTCATGTCGTCCGGTGCCACCGGTGTCGACTCGAAGGTCTGGGAAAGCCTCACCCACTTCGCGACGGTCGACGCGTGGCTGCCGAAGAACATGGTGATCATCAACCAGAAGGAGTTCGACAAGCTCGACAAGGCCACGCAGGACGCCGTGCTCGCGGCCGGCAAGGCGGCCGAGGAACGCGGCTGGAAGCGGATGCGCGAATACACCGCGGAGTCGCTGGCCACGCTGCGGACCAACAAGATGACGGTGTACGAGCCCAGCCCGGCCTTCAAGGCCGAGCTGACGAAGATGGGCGAGTCGATGCTCAACGAGTGGCTGCAGAAGACCGGCGAGGAAGGCAAGGCCATCATCGGCACCTTCCGCAAGTAGCGAACGAGGCCGCCGCGGGGCGGCCTCCCCCTTCCGTCGAGCCACCGGGATGCGATCGATCCTCGACCCCTTCTACACCGCGCTCGGCGTGCTGGGCGCGCTGTTCATCCTGGCCACGCTCGTAGTGGAGGTTGCCGGCATCGCGGGACGGGAGCTCGGCTACTCGATGGCCGGGCTCGACTCCTATGCGGGCTACTGCCTGGCCGCCGGCTCCTTCCTGGCGATGGCCCACGCCCTGAGGCGCGGCGACCACATCCGGGTCACCTTGATCCTGACCCGACTCAAAGGCCGCACGCGCTACTGGATGGAAGTGCTCTGCCTGTGCATTGCGGCGCTGCTGTCGGCCTACTTCGCCTACTTCTCGGCGCGGCTCGTCTGGGGCTCCTACACGCTGAACGACGTTTCGCAGAACGTCGACGCCACGCCGCTGTGGATCCCGCAGCTGTCGATGGCGATCGGCCTGTTCGGGCTGGCTGTCGCGTTCGCCGAGCAGCTCTTCGTCACCCTGCGCACCGGACGCCTGGCGCCGGGCACGGACGAAGCGGCGCACGTGGAATAGGCCGATGGGGACGCTGGTCGCTCTGCTGCTCGTCGTCGCGCTCTTCGTCATCCTCGGCGCAGGCGTCTGGATCGGCATCGCGGTTCTTGGCGTGGCCTGGATCGGCATGGAGCTCTTCACCACGCGGCCGGGGGGGGACGCGCTCGCGTTGACGGTCTGGGGGTCGCTGTCCAGCTGGACGCTGACGGCGTTGCCGCTGTTCGTCTGGATGGGCGAAATCCTGCTGAAGAGCCGGCTGTCCGAAGGCATGTTCCGCGGCCTCGCGCCGTGGCTGCAGTGGCTTCCCGGGCGGCTGCTGCACACCAACATCATCGGCTGCACCATCTTTGCGGCGGTCTCCGGGTCGTCGGCAGCCACCTGCGCGACGATCGGGAAGATCACCCTGCCCGAGCTGTCGCGCCGCGGCTATCCGGAGCCGATAGCGATCGGCTCGCTCGCCGGCGCGGGCACTCTCGGGCTGCTGATCCCGCCGTCGATCATCATGATCGTGTACGGAGTGGCGGCCGACGTGTCGATCGGCAAGCTGTTCATCGCCGGCGTGATCCCGGGCCTTCTGCTGGCGGGACTCTTCATGGGTTACACGATGTTCTGGGCGCTGCGTCACCATGAGCAGGTCCCGCCGGCCGACATCTCGCTCGGCTTCTGGCAGAAGATCGTCGAGTCCCGCCACCTGCTCCCGGTGCTCGGACTGATCGCCGTCGTGCTCGGTTCGATCTACAGCGGCGTGGCGACGGCAACCGAGGCGGCGGCGCTCGGGGTGGTCGGCGCACTGGTACTTTCCGCTGCCCAGCGGACCCTGACGTGGACCAGCTTCTGGGACGGCCTGATGGCCGCCACCCGCCTGTACTGCATGATCGCGCTGATCCTCGCCGGCTCGGCGTTCCTGTCGCTGTCGATGGGATTCATCGGGCTGCCGCGCCAGATCGCGGAGACGATCGGCGCGATGAACCTGAGTCCGTTCGGCCTCATCGTGCTGCTGACCGTGTTCTTCATCGTCCTCGGCTGCTTCCTCGACGGCATCTCCATGGTCGTGCTGACGATGGCGGTGCTGTTGCCGACGCTGCAGACTGCGGGCATCGACCTGCTGTGGTTCGGGGTGTTCATCGTCATCGTCGTCGAGATGGCGCAGATCACGCCGCCGGTCGGCTTCAACCTGTTCGTCCTGCAGGGCATGACTAAGCGGCAGATCAACATGATCGCGGTCGCCGCCTTCCCGTACTTCCTGATGATGGTCGTCGCCGTGCTCGCGATCTGGTTCTTTCCGGCGCTGGTCACCTACCTGCCGAGCCAGATGAAGCTGTAGCGTTGCGTCAGCGGCGCACCGCTACAATGCGCGCCGCTCGCCACTCGCCAAGAAGAATCCACATGCATGTCATCGTGGTCGGCGCCGGGATCATCGGCGTCTGCACCGCCTACTTCCTGCGCCGCTCCGGCATGGAGGTGACGGTCCTCGAACGACAGGCTGGCGTGGCGCGCGAGACGAGCTTCGCGAACGCGGGCGTGATGGCGCCCTCCTACGTCGGACCGTGGGCGCAGCCGGGCATGCCGGGCAAGGTCGCGAACTATCTGTTCAAGGCCGAAGCGCCGGTCGTGTTCCGCCCGTCGACCGATCCCGCACTGTGGGGCTGGATCCGGCGCTGGCTGGCGGAGTGCGATCCCGCGCGGTTCGCCCGCAACAAGGCGCGAATGCAGCGGCTGGCCTTCTACAGCCAGTCCCAGCTACACGCTCTGCGCAAGCTGCACGAGATCGACTACGAGCAGGCCACCGGATACCTGCAGTTGTTCCGCTCGCCGGAGGAAGTGGAACGCTCCGAGGCAACGCGCGCGATGCTCAGGGATCTCGGCGTGGCGCACCGGCTGGTCACGGCCGACGAGGCACGGGCGATCGAGACGACCCTGCACCCGGTCACGGCCCTCGCGGGTGCCCTGCACCTGCCTGACGACGAGACGGGCAACTGCGCCTTTTTCGCCCACCAGCTGAAGGGCATTGCCGAGCGCGACGGGGTGAACTTCCGCTTCGGGATCTCCGCCGAAGGATTCGACCTCGCGCAGGGGCGGATCGAGCGGCTACGCACGTCGCAGGGCGAACTGCGAGCCGACGCCTATGTCGTCGCCGGCGGCGTGGACAGCCTCGCGTTGCTGCGTCCACTCGGAATCCGTCTGCCGCTGCTGCCTGTGAAGGGCTACTCGGCAACCGTTTCGATCACGGCGCTCGACCAGGCGCCGATGACCAGCGTGATGGACGAAACGTACAAGGTGGCGATCACGCGCATGGGCAATCGACTGCGCATCGCCGGGACGGCCGAGGTCGGCACGACGGGCATGAAGCTGCGCGACGGCGCGCTGCGAACGTTGTTGAAGGTCGCGAGCGACTGGTTTCCGGCTGCCGCGGTGTACCGACGCGCGCAGTTCTGGGTCGGCGCCCGACCGATGCTGCCGGACGGCCCGCCCGTGCTCGGCCCCAGCCCCATCGCGAACCTGTACCTCAACACCGGCCACGGATCCACGGGGTGGGTGATGGCGTGCGGCTCGGGAAAGGTGGTCGCCGACGTGATCGCCGGCCAGTCGGCGGAAATCGATCTCGACGGCTTGACCATCGACAGATACGACCGGCGGCGAGCTGCCTAACCTGTCGCCATGGCTTCGCTTTACACGGTAGCTGAGCTGCGATTCATAGAAGAGGCGGCGCAGCGTGGCCTCGCGCCCGGAGAACTGATGGCGCGCGCGGGGCGCGCCGCGGCGCGCCGCATCGACGAGCTGGCAGGAGCGCGGCGCGCGTCCGTCTGCGTTGTGGCGGGTCCCGGCAACAATGGCGGTGACGGGTTCGTGGTCGCGCGCGAGCTGCTGGGGCGTGGACACGACGTCACGTGCGCCCTCATCGGCGCCGAACGGCCGGCAACGGTCGATGCTCTGGCCGCCGCCGAACGCTGGCGCGCGGCGGGGGGAGCGGTGCTGTCCGCATTGCCTGATCGACGCTTCGACGTCGTCGTCGATGCCTTGTTCGGGATCGGGCTGGCGCGGCCGCTGGCAGGCGCTTTCCTCGATGCGACGCGCTGGATCGGCGCGCACGCGGACCGCGTGGTCGCCATCGACGTGCCCACGGGCCTCGATGCCGACCGTGGCGCCTGGGTCGGCGGGGTGGAGGGTGTGAAGGCCGACGTGACGATCACTTTCCTCGGCGACAAGCCGGGCCTGCATACCGGCGCGGGCGTCGACGCGGCCGGAACGGTCCAGGTCGACGCGCTGGACGTCGCCCTGCCGGCGGGATCGATGCTGTTGCCAGGTCCGGCCGACTTCGCCGTGGTCGCGACGCCACGCGCGCGCGACACGCACAAGGGCAGCTTCGGAAACGTGCTGGTTCTCGGCGGTGGCGCGGGAATGATCGGCGCGCCGCTGCTCGCGGCGCGGGCCGCGCTGCGCCTCGGGGCCGGTCGGGTCTACGTCGATTGCGTCGGCGCGCCGGAACTGCGTCTGGACCCGGTGCAGCCGGAATTGATGTTTCGCCCGCACCGGACGCTGTCCGAACTGGACTGCATCGTCGTCGGCTGCGGCCTCGGGGTCGACGCGGCGGCGCATTCCGCGCTGGCCTGGGCGCTGGCGCAGTCGGCCAGGCTCGTCGTCGACGCCGACGCGCTCAACCTCGTCGCGGCAGACGACACCCTGCGCGATGCGCTGCGCACGCGCTCAGGGTCCTCCGTGCTGACCCCGCACCCGCTCGAGGCGGCGCGGCTTCTGAAGGTTTCCGCCCAGGACATTCAGTCGGATCGGCCGGAATCGGCGCGCGGCCTCGCGCGCACCACCGGCTCGTTCGTCGTCCTGAAGGGCGCCGGCAGCGTCATCGCAGCGCCCGATGGGCGTCTTGCGATCAATCCCACCGGCTCGCCCGCCCTCGCCTCGGCGGGAACCGGCGACGTTCTCGCGGGAATGCTTGGCGCGCTGCTCGGGCAGGGATTCGACGCCTGGTCCTCGACGCTCGCAGCCGTCTGGCTGCATGGCGAGGCCGTACACGGCTGCGGCGACATGGGCATCGTCGCGAGCGACATTGCGCCGCGAGCGGCTGCCGTTCTGCGCCGGTTACGCGAGCGCGGCTGACGCGGCGGGCTGCACGATCCGTCCTGCCGCCAGCTCGATCTGCCGCCCGCAGCGACGCGCGATGTCCTGGTCGTGCGTGACCATCACCAGTGTCGACCCGCGCTCCCGGTTCAGCTCGAACAGCAGCTCGATCACGGACTCGCCCGTGCGCGCGTCCAGGCTGCCGGTCGGTTCGTCCGCCAGCAGCAGCTGTGGATGCAGCACGAAGGCGCGCGCGAGGGCGACCCGCTGCTGCTCGCCGCCGCTGAGGTACTTCGGGTAGTGAGACAGGCGTTCCCCCAGCCCGACCCGTTGCAGCAGCGTGCGGGCGGCCTCGACCGCGTCCCGCCCGCCGGGCACGGTGCCGCTGAGTTCCAGCGGCAGCAGCACGTTTTCAAGCGCGTTCAGGTGGGGAAGCAGCTGGAACGACTGGAACACGAATCCGACGCGCTGCGCCCGCAGGGCTGCGCGCCCGTCCTCGTCGCGCGCGAACAGATCCTCGCCGAACAGACGCACGGTGCCGCGCGTGGGGACGTCGAGCCCGGCCAGCAGCCCCAGCAGGGTCGACTTTCCCGATCCGGAGGCACCGACGATCGCGACCGTTTCGCCGGCAGCGATGCTCAGGTTGATATCATCGAGGATCGTCAGGCTTCCCGTCGCGTCCTGGACGATCTTGCTGAGGCCCCTGGCCTCCACAGCGGCCTCGACCGCACTGTCAGTCACGTTCATTGCTCCGTGCCCAGAATTTTCCTGATTCGATCCGCCCTGGCGGCGCTGTGGGCCCTGTTGTCCTGCCTGGCGCCCGTGCCATTGACCGCGGCAGTCGCTGCCGAGGCCGGCAAGGCGGCGGCCGGACCGGTGCTGCTCGTCCTCGGAGACAGCCTGTCGGCCGAATACGGCCTCCCGCGCGGGACCGGCTGGGTTCAACTGCTCGCCGACCGCCTGCGCGACAGTGGCAGCGATTATAGGGTCGTCAATGCGAGCATCAGCGGAGAGACCACCAGCGGCGGACGTACACGTTTACCCGGCCTGCTCGAGCAGCATCGGCCCCGCGTGGTCGTGATCGAGCTTGGCGCCAACGATGCGCTGCGGGGACTGCCGCTGAATCTCGTCAAGGACAACCTCAACGCGATGGTCCGCCAGAGCCAGGCCGCAGGCGCCCGCGTGCTGGTGATCGGCATGCGCATACCGCCGAACTACGGTCGCGACTACACCGAACGGTACGTCGCGACATATTCGGAAGTCGCGCGCGAGCGCAAGGCGGCGCTGGTTCCGCTCCTTGTCGAGGGCTTCGCGGAATCGTTCGAGTACTTCCAGTCGGACCGCATTCACCCGACCGCGCAGGCCCAGCCGATGATGCTCGAGACGGTGTGGCGGGTGCTGCGTCCCCTGCTGGCGGAGCGCCCGAAGCGATGAGTGACGATCGTTCGATCGTCTCCGTCGGCACCGCGCTCGCGGACCTGGGCCGATTCGACTCGATCATCGACGTGCGCAGCGAGAGCGAATACGCGGAGGATCATGTGCCCGGCGCCGTGAACTGTCCCGTGCTCAGCGACGCCGAGCGCGCGGAGGTCGGCACGATGGACCGGCAGCAGTCTTCCTTCGAGGCCAGGCGGCGCGGTGCGGCGTACGTATCGCGCAACATCGCGCGTCATCTCGAGGAATCCTTCGCTGACAAGCCGCGCTCGTGGAAGCCCCTCGTGTACTGCTGGAGGGGCGGCAATCGCAGCGGCGCGATGACCCATGTCCTCGGACGCGTTGGGTGGCAGGCGCGCCAGCTCGAGGGAGGCTACCGCGCCTTCCGGCGCGCGGTGCTGGAGGAACTCGAGCGCCTGCCCGAGCGCCACACGTTCCTCGTTGTCTGCGGCACGACCGGTAGCGGCAAGAGCCGTCTGCTGCAGCAGCTTGCGGCCGCCGGCGCCCAGGTGCTGGACCTTGAGTCGCTGGCCCAGCACCGCGGTTCCGTGCTGGGCAGCCTGCCGGCGCAGCCACAGCCGTCCCAGAAGAATTTCGAGACCCGCATCTGGCAGGCGCTGCGGGGCTATGACAGTGCGCGGCCGGTATTCGTCGAGTCGGAAAGCCGCAAGGTGGGCGAACTGCGCGTGCCGGACCGACTGCTGCAAACGATGCGCGCCTCGGAGTGCATCCGCCTCGAGTTGCCTCTCGCCGCGCGCGTGCGCCTGCTGCGGGACGACTACGTGCACTTCGAGTCCGACGTCGCCACGCTGCACGATCGCCTGGACTGCCTGGCGGCCCTGCACGGCCGGGAGCGCGTTGCCGAGTGGAAGGGGCTCGTCGACGAGCGCAAGTGGGACAGCCTGGTCGAGCGTCTGCTCGTCGAGCACTACGACCCGGCTTACCTGCGTTCGATCGGCCGGAACTTCGTCCGGTCGGCGCAGGCACGGGCCGTCATCCTGGCGACCGACGCCCCGTCGGCATTCAGCGAGGCCGCTCGCGCCCTGGCGCGCTGAAGCGCTGCTCGGGCGTTACGTCTTCGGAACCTCCGAGCCGGCCTTGTCCTCCGCGGCGGGCTTGGCGGCCGGGCGTTCGAACTCGGGCTTGAGGATCCTGACGTTGTGCCGGACCTTCAGTCCCTCCGCGTACGCGCGTTCGTCCGCCGCCGCGGCTTGTTGGGTCAGCACCCGGTTCTGGGCATCGCGCTGCTCGGCCCTGCCGGCATCGCCGAGCTTGCTCGAGACGACATGCGCGATCAGGTAGCCGGCATCGGCCACCTCGCTGCCGACGTAGGCGGGCAGCGCGTCGGCCGGTGCCCGCATGATGGCGTTCAGCGCGTTGGGCGGGAGTCCCTGCGGATCGCGGCGCGACACCGTGCGGGCCGGGGAAAAGCCGGCCTCCCCGGGCTGCTTGCGCAGCTCGGCGAGGCGCGCTTCACCCGCCTCCTTCGCCAGGCGGACCGCCTCGCGCCGTTCGACGATCTGACGCACCTGGGCCTTCACGGTGTCGAGCGGGCGCACCGCGGCGGGCTTGTAGTCGACGACGCGTGCAGACACCAGCGTGTTGGTTCCGACCTCCATTGCCTGCGTATTGCGGCGGCTCTTCAGTGACTCGGCCGAGAACAGGGCGTCGACGACGCGTGCGTTGATGTAGGGCGCGAGTCCTTGCCGCGTCAGCGTGTCGGCCTTCTGCACCTTCAGCTTCAGGGCATCGGCGGCCGGCTGCAGGGAATCCGCCTGCTCGTACACCAGGTTCGTGAACTGGTCGGCCGCCTTGGCGAATTCCTTCTGCGCCTGCTGCTTCTTCAACTCGGCCTCGATTTCACCCTTGACCTGCTCGAACGGCTTGATCTCGGCGGGCTTCACCTCGGTCAACTTGATGATGTGGAAGCCGAAGTCGCTTTCGACGACGTCGCTGATCTCGCCCGGCTTGAGCTTGAGCACAGCGTCCTCGAACGGCTTCACCATCATGCCCTTGCCGAAAAACCCGAGGTCACCACCGTTCGCAGCGGAACCGGAGTCCTTGGAGTTCTCGCGTGCAAGCTTCTCGAAGTCGCCCGGCTTTGCGCGGACCTGGGCCAGCAGTTGCTCGGCCTTCTTGCGGGCGGCCGCCTTGTCGGAGCCTTCCGCCGTGATGAGGATGTGGCTCGCGCGGCGCTGCTCCTCGGTGCCGTAGCGCGACTTGTTCTGGTCGTAATACGCCTTCAAGTCGGCCTCGGCCAGGGTTCCGGTCCCGGTGATCGTGTCGGGGGACAGCACCAGGAACTCGACCTTGGCCGATTCGGGGGTCTCGAACAGCGCGCGGTTCTTCTCGTAGAACTCGGCCACCTGCGCGTCGCTCACGCTGACCTTCGGCAGGTACTGCTCCACGGTGAAGCGCAGTTCACGCACCTCGCGCTGCTCGCGCAGCATCGCGTCGATTCCTTCCGTCACCGTCTTCGGCACCAAGGCCGACTCCGCGACCGCCTGCAGCAGCGCCTGCTTGCGCAGGTCCTCGCGTACGCGCTGCTCGAATATAGCCTCGGTTAGGCCCTG
>JAOUJD010000330.1 GCA_029883565.1 Burkholderiaceae bacterium | reverse complement strand
AGGTCGCACGGGTCGAGCTGCCCGAGCAGCGCGTCCAGCGTGGCGTGGCCCGCGGGCGTCTCGGTCAGCAACGCCCACCGCTCCCCGGTCGCGATCAGCACCTGCCCCGCGCCCGCCTCGCGGTAGCGATACGAGTCCTTCCCGGGCCGGTCCATGTCGAACCCGTGGTGCGCGTTCTTGATCGCGGATACCGACAGGCCGCGCGCACGGAACAGCGGAATCAGCTTCTCGATCAACGTCGTCTTGCCGCTGTTCGAATAGCCGATGAAGCCGATGGCCTTGCGCGGCTCAGCAGGCATGGCGCGCGATGTAGTCCTTGAGCGCCTCCGCGTCGGCGGCGATCGCCTCGCACCGCTGCGGCCGCCCTTCGATGCCTTCGAACGCCGCCGGCCGCGGCGGCTCGACGCCGATCGCCTCGACGATGGTCTCGGCGAACTTCACCGGCAGCGCGGTCTCGAGGCAGATCATCGGCACCGAACGGTCGCGGTTCTGCAGGGCGACCTTCAGGCCGTCGGCGGTGTGTGGATCGACGATGACCTTGTAGCGGTCGTGCACCATGGCGATCGTCCGCAGGCGATCGCTGTGCGTGCTGCGCCCCGACACCAGTCCGCTCGCCTGGATCGTGGGCCACACCGGCGTGCCGCCGAGATGGAACTGCCCGCGGGTGTCGATCTCCCACCACAGTTCGCGCAGCAGCGCGGAATCGCGCCCGATCATGTCGAAGATGTAGCGCTCGAAGTTCGACGCCTTCGAGATGTCCATCGACGGACTGCTGGTCGCATGGGTCTCGCTGCTGCCGCGCACGCGATAGCGCCCGGTGCGGAAGAATTCGTCGAGCACGTCGTTCTCGTTGGTCGCCAGGACCAGCTTGTCGATCGGCAGGCCCATCTGCTTTGCGACCCAGCCCGACAGGATGTTGCCGAAGTTGCCGGACGGCACCGCGAACGAAACCTTCTCGTCATCGGAGCGCGTCGCCATCAGGTAGCCGCGCACGTAATACACGACCTGGGCCACAACGCGGCCCCAGTTGATCGAGTTCACCGTGCCGATGCTGTGCCGCTCCCTGAACGGCAGGTCGCCCGCGACCGCCTTGACCAGGTCCTGGCAGTCGTCGAACACGCCCTTCACGGCCAGGTTGTGGATGTTGGGGTCCTGCAGCGAATACATCTGCGCGCGCTGGAAGGGGCTCATGCGCCCGGCCGGCGACAGCATGAACACTTCGATGCCGCGCCGGCCGCGCATCGCGTATTCCGCGGCCGAACCGGTGTCGCCCGACGTCGCGCCCAGCACGTTGAGGCGCGCGCCACGGCGCGCGAGCACGTGCTCGAACAGCGCGCCGAGCAGCTGCATCGCCATGTCCTTGAAGGCGAGCGTGGGGCCGTTGGACAACTCGAGCAGGCCCAGCCCGGGTTCGAGCCAGCGCAGCGGCGTAATGAGGCTGCAGTCGCTGTCCGGGCGCCCGTTGCCGTACACCTCGGCCGTGTAGGTGCGCCGGCAGAGCTCGAGCAGGGTCTCGCCCGGGATGTCGTCCACGAACTTGCCGATGACCTCGGCGGCAAGGTCCGCGTACGGCAGCGTGCGCCAGCGCGCCAGCTCCGCGACGTCGATGGCCGGGTACCGCGATGGCAGGTACAGCCCGCCGTCCGTTGCGAGTCCGGCGAGCAGCGCGTCGCTGAACGCCAGTTCCGGCGCGCGTCCGCGGGTCGAGATGTACTTCATCAGAGCAGTTCTTCCTGCCGCAGCCGGATCACCGGCGCGAGCACGGTCGGCAGGGCCTCGATGCGGCGGATGGCGGCGTCGACGTCGCGCTCCAGGGCATCGTGCGTCAGCATGATGATGTCGGTCTGGTTCTCGCCTTCCGACGGCTCGCGCTGGAACAGCGCGTTGATCGAGATCCGGCCGTCGGCCAGGATGCGCGTGATGTCCGCGAGCACGCCCGGCTGGTCGGCCACGCGCATGCGGAAGTAGTAGGAGGTTACGGTGTCGGCGATCGTCAGCCACGGAACGCTCGCCATGGAGGCCGGCTGGAAGGCGAGATGCGGCACGCGGTTCTCGGGATCCGCCGTGTGCATGCGCGTGACGTCCACCAGGTCGGCGATCACGGCCGACGCCGTGGGTTCGGAACCGGCCCCCTTGCCGTAGTACAGCGTGGTGCCGACCGCGTCGCCCTTCACGAGCACCGCGTTCATCGCCCCTTCCACGCTCGCGAGCAGCCGCTGCATCGGCACCAGGGTCGGATGCACGCGCAGCTCGATCCCCTTGGGCGTGCGCTTCGTGATCCCCAGCAGCTTGATCCGGTAGCCCAGTTGCTCCGCGTAGCGGATGTCGGCTTCCGCGAGCCGGGCAATCCCTTCCGTATAGGCCGCATCGAAGTCGATCGGCACGCCGAACGCGATCGCCGACAGGAGCGCGAGCTTGTGCGCGGCATCGATCCCCTCGACGTCGAACGTCGGGTCGGCCTCGGCGTAGCCGAGCCGCTGTGCCTCCTTCAGAACGTCGTCGAAGGTCTGCCCCTTCGACCGCATCTCCGACAGGATGAAGTTGCTCGTGCCGTTGATGATGCCGGCGATCCACTCGATCCGGTTGGCCGTCAGCCCTTCGCGCAGCGCCTTGATGATCGGGACGCCGCCCGCGACCGCAGCCTCGAAGGCCACCATCACGCCGTGCGCCTGGGCCGCCTCGAAGATCTCGTTGCCATGCCTGGCCAGCAGCGCCTTGTTGGCGGTCACGACGTGCTTGCCGCGCGCGATCGCGTCGAGCACCAGCGAGCGGGCGGGCTCGTAGCCTCC
>JAOUJD010000076.1 GCA_029883565.1 Burkholderiaceae bacterium | reverse complement strand
GAGCGCCAGGGCACGCGCCAGCGCGGCCGGATCGGTGTCATAGCCGACGACGGAGTCGACCAGGCCTTTTGCAAGGGCCGCCCGCGCAAACGAACCGCCGATCAGGCCTACGCCGACGAGCGCGAGTTTCACGACCGCGCGGCGGCGAGCGCCGCTGGCAGCGCTTCCAGGAAGCGCCGGTTCTCTTCGGGCAGTCCGATCGAGACGCGCAACCACTCGGGCAACTGGTAGTTGGCGACCGGGCGGACGATCACGCCGCGCTTGAGCAGTTCCTCGTAGACGCGCATGGCCGGCCCGACCTTCACCAGAACGAAGTTGCCGTAGCTCGGCACGTACTCCAGTTTCAGGGCCTCGAACGCCTGCGTGAGCTGCTGCATGCCGGCGAGATTCAGGTTGTAGCTGCGCGCCAGGAATTCGTTGTCGCCCAGCGCGGCGACCGCCGCCGCCTGGGCGGCGGCGTTCACGTTGAACGGCTGCCGCACGCGGTTCAGCAGGTCGGTCAGCGGCGCCTGCGCGATGCCGTAGCCCACGCGCAGGCCGGCCAGGCCGAAAGCCTTCGAGAAGGTGCGTGACACCAGCAGGTTCGGGTAGCGCCTCACCCACGCGATGCTGTCCGTCCTCAGTTCCGGCCTCAGGTACTCGTTGTACGCCTCGTCCAGGACGACGACGACCCGGTCGGGCACGCCCTGCAAAAAGCGGTCGATGGTGTCGGCCGGCAGGTAGGTGCCGGTCGGGTTGTTCGGGTTCGCGACGTAGATCAGCGCGGTGTCGTCGGCGATCGCGGCAGCCATTGCATCCAGGTCGTGCCCCAGCGCGCGCGCGGGCACGACGATGGCGCGCGCTCCCCGCGCCTGCGTGGCCAGCGCGTATACGGCGAACGAGTGCTGCGCGTAGATGCAGCTGCGACCAGGCACGAGCACCGCGGCGGCGGCGAGTTCCAGGATGTCGTTGCTGCCGTTGCCGAGCGTGATCCAGTCCAGCGGCACGCCGAACTTCGCTGCCAGCGCGGCCTTCAGGGCGAAGCCGTTCGAATCCGGATAGCGACCGAGGTCCTCCATCGCCGCCACCATTGCGCGGCGGGCCGTTTCAGGCATGCCCAGCGGATTCTCGTTGGAGGCGAGCTTGACGATCGTCGCCGGGTCGAGGCCGAGTTCGCGCGCCAGTTCCTCGATCGGCTTGCCGCCCTGGTAGGGCGCAATCGCGCGGACGTGGGCGGGGGCCGGAAGTTCACTCGAATTCATCGTAGCTCCGCTACTTCTCGGCCGGATAGGAGCCGAGGCACTTGTAGAACGCGCACTCCCGCTGCAGTTCGGTCAGCGCCGCAGCGACCTTAGGATCGTCGGCATGGCCCTCGAGGTCCACGTAGAAGTAGTACTCCCAGGTGCCGACGCGCGCGGGCCTCGACTCGAACCGCGTCATCGACACGCCGTGCGCGGCAAGCGGCTTGAGCATGTCGAACACCGCCCCGGCCCGGTTGGGCACCGACAGGATCAGCGAGGTCTTGTCGCGCCCCGGCGGCGCCGACGGCTGCGTGGCCTGGTCGCCGAGGACCGCGAAACGCGTTCTGTTGTTCGGGTCGTCCTGGATGTGCGCGGCCACGACGTGCAGGCCGTACCGCTGCGCGGCGCGTTCTCCCGCGATCGCCGCGAGCGCCGGTTCCTCGGAGGCCATCCGCGCCGCCTCGGCGTTGCTCGCCACCGCCTGCCTTTCGACGGCGGGCCAGTGCTGGTTGAGCCAGCCGGTGCACTGCGCGAGCGCCTGCGAGTGCGCGCAGATCCGGGCGACGCCGTCCATCGACCCGGAGCGCGTCAGCAGGTTGTGGTGCACCGGAACCGAGACCTCGCCGAGAACACGCAGCGGAGTCGCAAGCAGCAGGTCCAGCGTGCGGCTGACCGCCCCCTCGGATGAATTCTCGATCGGCACGATGCCGAAATCGGCACCGCCGGCCTCGGTCGCCCGGAACACTTCATCGAGCGTCGAACAGGGCAGGCCGTTGACGCTCGCTCCGAACTGGCGCTGCATCGCCGTCTCGGAAAACGTACCGACCGGACCGAGGAACGCGATCGTCAGCGGGCGCTCGAGCGCCCGGCAGGCCGACATCACCTCGCGGAACACGTTCGACAGCGCAGCTTCGCCCAGCGGCCCAGCGCTCTTCGCGGCGACCTTGCGCAGGACCTCGGCCTCGCGCTCGGGCCGGAACACCGGCGCGCCGACCTCGTGCTTGATGCGACCGACCTCCGCCGCCGTCCGTGCGCGCTCGTTGAGAAGTTGCACGAGCCGCGCATCGATCGCGTCGATCGTGTCGCGCAGCGGCTTCAGGCGCTGCTCGAGGGGATCATCCATGGCGGCGCTCGAAATCCTGCATGAACTCGACCAGGGCCTGCACTCCTTCCAGCGGCATCGCGTTGTAGATCGACGCGCGCATGCCGCCGACCAGCCGGTGGCCCTTCAGCTGCACGAGGCCGCGCTCGCCCGCCTCCTGCAGGAACGCGCCGTCGAGCCCGGCGTCCGCGAGCGAGAACGGCACGTTCATGCGCGAACGGGCCGCCTTCTCGATCCGGTTCGAGTAGAAGCCCGACGCGTCGATCGCGTCGTACAGCAGCTTCGCCTTCGCCGCGTTCGCGCGCTCGATGCCCTCCACGCCGCCCTGCGCCGCCAGCCACTTCAGCACGAGATTGGCGATGTAGACGGAGTACGTCGGCGGCGTGTTGTACATCGAGTGCGCCTCGGCGTAGGTCCGGTAGTCGAGCATCGTCGGCCAGCGCGGCGAGCAGCGGCCGACGAGATCGTTGCGCACGATGACCAGCGTGAGGCCCGCCGGCCCGAAGTTCTTCTGCGCCCCGGCGTAGATCACGCCGTAGCGCGACACGTCGAGCGGGCGCGACAGGAAGTGCGACGACATGTCGGCGACGAGCGGAACGTCGCCGGTCGCCGGGACGTACGGGAACTCGAGGCCGTTGATGGTCTCGTTCGAGCAGTAATGGACGTAGGCGGCGGCGGGATCCAGCCTGAGCGCGGCCTGGGCCGGCACCGCGGTGCGGTCGCTTGCGGCGTTGTCCGCCGCGACGTTGACGTTGCAGAACCGGCGCGCCTCCTCGGCCGCCTTCTCCGACCAGATCCCGGTCAGCACGTAGTCCGCATTGGTCTTCGGTCCCAGCAGGTTGAGCGGGACCATCGCGAACTGCAGGTGGGCACCGCCCTGCAGCAACAGGACCGAGTAGCCGGACGGGATGCCCAGCAGGGAGCGCAGCAGCTGCTCGGTCTCCTCGATGATCGCGGTGAACTCGGGACTGCGGTGGCTGGTCTCCATGATGGAGTAGCCGCGCCCGTGCCAGGACAGCATCTCCTCGCTCGCCTGCTGCAACACCTCCTCGGGCAGCTTGGCCGGTCCCGACGAGAAGTTGAACACGCGCATCTCAGTCCCCGGCCGGATCGGCCGGCGCGTCCGACGAACCTTCGTCGACCGCCTCCGCCCCGTTCTCGCTGTCGCGCTCGACCACGCGCTGCAGTCCCGACAGCGTGGTGCCGTCATCGAGCGCGATCAGGGTGACGCCCTGCGTGGCGCGGCCCATCTCGCGGATCTCGGACACGCGGGTGCGGATCAGCACGCCGCCGGTCGTGATCAGCATCACTTCGTCGTCGCCCCGCACCAGCGTGGCCGCCACGACCCGCCCGTTGCGCTCGCTGGTCGAGATCGCGATCATCCCCTTCGTGCCGCGCCCGTGCCGCGTGTACTCGACGATCGGCGTGCGCTTCCCGAAGCCGTTCTCGGTCGCGGTCAGCACGCTCTGCTGCTCGTCCTCCGCGACCAGCATCGCGATCACCTGCTGCTCGTCCTCGAGCTGCATGCCGCGCACGCCCCGCGCCTGGCGGCCCATGGGACGCACGTCGTTCTCGTCGAAGCGCACCGCCTTGCCGGCATCCGAGAACAGCATCACGTCGTGCTGGCCGTCGGTGATCGCGGCGCCGATCAGGTAGTCGCCCGGATCGAGGTCGACCGCGATGATCCCGGCCTTGCGCGGATTGGAGAACTCGGTGAGTGCCGTCTTCTTGACCGTGCCCATCGCCGTCGCCATGAACACGAAGTGCTCCTCGTCGTACTGCTTGATCGGCAGCACGACGGTGATCTTCTCGCCGTCCGTCAGCGGGAACATGTTGACGATCGGCTTGCCGCGCGACGTCCGCGTGCCCTGCGGCACCTCCCACACCTTCAGCCAGTAGAGCCGGCCCCGGTCCGAGAAGCACAGGATGGTGTCGTGGGTGTTGGCGATGAACAGCTGGTCGATCCAGTCGTCCTCGCGCATCGCGGCCGCCTGCTTGCCGCGTCCGCCTCGCTTCTGCGCCCGGTAGTCGGCGAGCGGCTGGCTCTTGATGTACCCGGTGTGCGACAGCGTGACGACCATGTCCTCCGGCGCGATCAGGTCCTCGGTCATCAGGTCCTGCGCACTGCGCACCACCTCGGAACGGCGCGCATCGCCGAACTCGCTCTTCAGCGCGAGCAGTTCATCGCCGATGATCTCCGTGATCCGCGCCGGCCGGGCCAGGATGTCGAGCAGGTCGGCGATCTTCTCCATCACCTCGCGGTACTCGTTGACGATCTTGTCCTGCTCGAGCCCCGTCAGGCGCTGCAGGCGCATCTGCAGGATCTGCTCGGCCTGTTCGTCGGAAAGGCGATACAGGCCGCGCAGTTCGCCTTCCTGCTGGAGGCCGTACCGGGTATCGAGCCCCTCGGGGCGATAGGCGGTCATGTCGCTGCCGGCGCGCGTCAGCATCTCGCGCACCAGCGAGGAGTCCCAGGTGCGCGACATCAGCTCCGCCTTCGCCACCGGCGGCGTCGGAGCGGCCTTGATGAGCGCGATGAACTCGTCGATGTTGGCGAGTGCCACCGCCAGGCCTTCGAGCACGTGCCCGCGCTTGCGCGCCTCGCGCAGCTCGAACGCCGTGCGGCGCGTCACGACTTCCCGTCGATGCGACAGGAACGCCTCGAGGATCTGCTTCAGGTTCAGCAGGCGCGGCTGGCCATCGACCAGCGCCACCATGTTGATGCCGAAGGTGTCCTGCAGCTGGGTCTGCTTGTACAGGTTGTTCAGCACCACTTCGGGCACTTCGTTGCGCTTGAGTTCGAAGACCACGCGCATGCCCGACTTGTCGGATTCGTCGCGGATGTCGGAGATGCCTTCGAGCTTCTTCTCGTTGACCATCTCGGCGATGCGCTCGAGCAGCACCCGCTTGTTCACCTGGTACGGCAGTTCGTCGACGATGATCGCCGCGCGGGTGCCGCGGTCGATCTCCTCGAAGTGGGTCTTGGCCCGCATGACGACCCGGCCGCGGCCGGTGCGATAGCCCTCGCGCACGCCGTCCAGGCCGTAGATGATCGCCGCCGTCGGGAAGTCGGGGGCAGGAATCAGTTCGATCAGGTCCTCGATCGCGGTCGCCGGGTTGCGCAGAAGCGCGAGGCAGCCGTCGACGACTTCATTGAGGTTGTGCGGCGGGATGTTGGTCGCCATGCCGACCGCGATGCCCGAGCTGCCGTTGACCAGCAGGTTCGGCAGCTTCGCCGGCAGCAGCAGTGGCTCCTTCTCCGAGCCGTCGTAGTTCGGGCCGAAGTCGACCGTCTCCTTCTCGATGTCGGCGAGCATCTCGTGCGCGATCTTCGCCAGCCGGATCTCGGTGTAGCGCATGGCCGCGGCGCTGTCGCCGTCGACCGAGCCGAAGTTGCCCTGGCCGTCGACCAGCATGTAGCGCAGCGAGAAGTCCTGCGCCATCCTCACGATGGTGTCGTACACCGCCTGGTCGCCGTGCGGATGGTACTTGCCGATGACGTCGCCAACGATGCGCGCCGACTTCTTGTAGGCGCGGTTCCAGTGGTTCGAAAGCTCGTGCATCGCGAACAGCACGCGGCGATGCACCGGCTTCAGGCCGTCGCGCACGTCGGGCAGCGCGCGCCCGACGATCACGCTCATCGCGTAATCGAGGTAGGAACGCCGCATCTCCTCTTCGAGCGAGATCGGCAGGGTTTCCTTCGCAAACTGGTCCATCGAGAGGCCGTCCGAAGCGCCCGGAAAGGGGCGCGAGGCAAAACGGAAAGTTTATCAGTCGCACCCCTCTTCTCCCCGGCCGCGGGAGCCGCCTTCGCGGGGGACGACGGCCGGTGTGATGTAATCGCGCGCACTCCTGGCCCCGCCCGATGATCGACGTCGATACCCTCCTCTACTGCCGCTGGGTCGTGCCGGTCATTCCGCGCGGACTGGTGCTCGAGGACCATGCCATCGCAATCGACGGCGGCCGCATCGTCGAGGTGCTGCCGGGCGACGTCGCCGCCGCCCGCTACCGCGGACGGGAGGTTATCCAGCTGGACACCCACGCCGTCACGCCCGGGCTGGTCAACGCACACACGCACGCGGCCATGACCCTGCTCCGCGGGGTCGGCGATGACCTGCCGCTGATGCGCTGGCTGACCCAGCGCATCTGGCCGCTGGAGAAGGCCCTCGTCTCCCCCGAGTTCGTCTACGACGGCACGCGGCTGGCGGCCCTGGAGATGCTGCGCTCGGGGACGACCTGCGCGTCCGACATGTACTTCTATCCGGAAGCCAGCGTCCGCGGCTTCCGCGCGCTCGGCATGCGGGCGGTGGTCGGCATCATCGCGATCGAGTTCCCGACCGCGTACGCCGCCGACGCCGAGGACTACCTCCGCAAGGGGCTGGCGGCGCGGGACGCCCTGCGCGACGATGCCCTGGCGAATTTCACCCTCGCCCCGCACGCGCCTTATACGGTCAGCGATGCCACCTTGCAGCGGATCGCGATGCTCGCCGACGAGCTCGATCTGCCGATCCATACGCATGTGCACGAAACCGAGGACGAGATCAGGCAGTCGATCGCCCAGTACGGATGCCGACCACTGGCGCGCCTGGACCGCGTGGGACTGGTCTCCGAGCGCCTGATCGCCGTCCACGCCGTGCACCTCGAGGATGAGGAATTCCAGCTCCTCGCCGAGCGCGGCGCATCGATTGCCCATTGCCCGGCATCGAACCTGAAGCTTGGCAGCGGCATCGCCCCCGTGGCCGGCGCCGCGGCGGCCGGAGTCAACCTGGCGATCGGCACGGATGGGGCCGCCAGCAACAACCGGATCGACATGCTGTCGGAACTGCGCCTCGCGGCCCTTCTTGCCAAGGGCGCCACGGGCGACGCCAGCGCGCTCCCGGCTCCGGCAATCCTCGAGGCGGGGACTCTGGGCGGGGCGCGCGCGCTCGGGCTGCAGGACCGCATCGGATCGATCGAAGCAGGCAAGGAAGCCGACCTGGTGGCCTTCGATCTGGCACCGCCGGAGACCCAGCCGTTGTACGACGTGATTTCTCACCTCGTCTATTGCACCGGGCGGGAACAGGTGAGCGACGTCTGGGTGGCCGGCCGGCGTGTTGTCGAAGGGAGACACCCTATTTTGCTTTCTGTCCACCAGGACCTGATGGCGGGGGTGGGGGCGTGGCAGAATAGATGCCGGCAGGTCCTGCTCACGTCCGGGGCATCCTGAGCGCTTGCGCTTCCAGGCGCCACCAGGCGACGTGGGTCCGGCTGGCCGTTCGGTAGCTCCGTGCGGTCTTCTCTTACTCGAGTGAGGAGAATCAATGAACAAGAGCATCAAGCTGGGCGTCGTCGCCGCAGCGCTGATGACCGTTTCCGGGCTTGCGTTTGCCCAGTCGACGGACATCAAGCTGGTCGATCCGAAAGAAAGCCCCTATGTAATCGATCCGCGCGGCGTGATCGTCAAGGACGCGTTCGGCCTGTGCTGGCGTACCGCCCAGTGGAGCGTCGAGCGCGCCGCCGCAGCCCAGATCGAGGGCGCCAAGTATCCGAACTGGACCGCCGGTTGCGAGTGCGACAAGGACCTGATGAAGGCCCCGACGTGCGAACCGCCGCCGCCGCCGCCGCCGCCGCCGGCTCCTGTCGCTGCGCCGCCGCCGCCGCCGCCGCCGCCGGCTCCCCCGGCCCCGACGAGCGAGAAGGTGACGTTCGCCGCTGACGCGCTGTTCGACTTCGACAAGGCCACCCTGCGTCCGGATGGCAAGGCGAAGCTGGATGACCTCGTGTCGAAACTGGCGGGTGTGAGCCTGGAAGTCATCATCGCGGTCGGCTACACGGACCGTCTGGGTGTTGATGCGTACAACCAGAAGCTGTCGCAGCGCCGCGCCCAGGGCGTCAAAGACTACCTGGTCAGCAAGGGCATCGAGCCGAACCGTGTCTACACGGAAGGCAAGGGCGAAGCCAACCCGGTCAAGCAGTGCCCCGAGCCTTCGGCCAAGGGCGAAGTCAAGAACCGGAAGCAACTGATCGACTGCCTGCAGCCGAACCGCCGCGTGGAAGTCGAAGTGGTCGGCACCCGTCCGGTCCGCAAGTAAGCAAGTTCGTCTTGCTGAAAAAGCCCCGCTTCGGCGGGGCTTTTTTTTGCCCGGCGCTCCTGACGGCGGCCCGCGTTCGCGCATGCGTGCGGCGGCGCACCTGCCTGGTCGAGTGCGTGGCGCCCCGCGCCCGCAAGATCGGGGCCTTGGTCGAAACGCCCTCGAGGAGTCAGTAACATCACGCCATGAACGTCGACCAGGCAGAGCTTCGAAAATTCGGCGATCTCGCCGCCCGCTGGTGGGATCCGCAGGGACCGATGCGCCCGTTGCACGACATCAACCCGGTCCGGCTGGAGTGGATCGATCGTCTGGCGCCGCTGGCCGGCCGGCATGTGCTGGACGTGGGCTGCGGCGGCGGCGTGCTGGCCGAGGCGATGGCGCGGCGAGGTGCCGTGGTGACAGGCATCGACCTCGCAGGCAAGCCACTGCGGGTGGCGCAACTGCATGCGCTCGAGAGCGGCACGAGCGTGCAGTACCGCGAGATCGCTGCGGAGGTGCTCGCCGCCGAGCAACCCTCTGCCTTCGACGTCGTCACGTGCATGGAGATGCTGGAGCACGTTCCCGATCCCGGCTCGGTCATCGCGTCGTGCGCCGCCCTCGTGAAGCCCGGGGGCGCCGTCTTCTTCTCGACGATCAACCGGAACCTGAAATCGTTCGCGTTGGCGATCGTCGGCGCCGAGTACGTGCTGAACCTGCTGCCTCGCGGTACGCACGAATACGCGAAGCTCATACGGCCAAGTGAACTGATCACGCTGGCGCGCGGTGCAGGCCTCGAACTTCTGGACCTCGTCGGCATGCAGTACAACCCGTTCAGCAAGGTGGCCACGCTTGGGCCCGACACCGACGTCAACTACCTGGTTGCCTGCAGGCGGCCGGCATGAGCCGCGTTCGCCTCGTTCTGTTCGACCTGGATGGCACGCTGGTCGACACCGCGCCGGACCTGGCTGGCGCGGTCAACCGGATGCGTGTGGCGCGCGGCCTCGACGCTTTGCCGCTCGCGGAACTGCGTCCGGTGGCATCCCACGGGGCGCGCGGGCTCATCGGCCGCGCATTCGGCGTGACGCCGGCCGATCCGGAGTTCGAGCCGCTGCGCCAGGAGTTCTTCAGGGAGTACGAGTCGGCGCTGTGCGTGCTGTCCTGCCTGTTTCCCGCCATGGACGAGGCTCTCGCGGACCTCGAGGCGGATGGAATACTCTGGGGCATCGTCACGAACAAGATCGCGCGCTTCACGCTTCCGCTGGTCAAGGCGCTCGGGCTGCATGAGCGTGCCGCGATCGTGGTCAGCGGTGATACCACGCCGCGACCAAAACCGGATCCGGCGCCACTGGCACATGCGCTGGCGGCGACGACGACCGAACCGCGTGCCGCGATCTATGTCGGCGACGACCTGCGCGACATCCAGGCCGGGCGGGCGGCCGGCATGCGAACGGTCGCCGCGAGTTACGGCTACCTTGGCGATGGGCTGCACTACGAACAGTGGGGCGCGGACCATGTCATTCATTCGCCGGCGGGACTGCTGTCGCTCGTGAAGTCCTGATCACCCGGCGCGATAATGCGCAGGTAGCGACTGGATCGAGGGGACTTTGATGGCCTGGGTCGGCACGCGGTGGCGCCGGATCGCCGCCATCATCGGCGGCGTTGTCGCCGCCTTCGGCATCATCGGCGTGTTCGCCATCCCGGCCGCTGCGCGCTGGGCCATCGAGACGGTCGCGACGCGCGAGCTCGGCCGAACGGTGCGGGTAGAGAAGATCACGGCCAATCCGTACACGCTGCGCGTGACCCTGAAGGGACTGGCGGTCGAGGGCCTGCCCGGCGAGACCGGACCCTTGCTGGCTGTCCGCGAGGCCTCCGTCAACGCATCGATCACCAGCCTGCTGCGCCTTGCGCCGGTGCTGGAAGCGGTCTCGATCGAAGGCCTGACCGTCAACATCGCGCGACTCGAGCCGCAGCGTTTCAATTTCAGCGACATCCTGGAGCGCCTGCAGGCGAAGCCGAAGCAGAGCGCCGAGCCCGCTCGCTTCTCGCTGAACAACATCGAGATCACCGGCGGCACGGTCAACTTCGATGACCGCGTCGTAGGCGCGCGCCATGCCGTGACCGACATTCGCATCGGCATCCCGTTCCTGTCCAACCTGCCGAACGACGCCGAGATCAAGGTGCAACCGGCATTCGCCGCGCGCGTCGACGGCACGCCGCTCGAACTGAAGGGCGAGACCCAGCCGTTTCACGAGAGCCTCGAGTCCTCACTCGTGGTCAAGCTCGATGGCCTCGACATCCCCAGGTACCTCGCGTTCTCTCCGGTCAGGCTCGGCTTCCATCTGGATCGCGGCACGCTCGACACCGACCTGCGCATCTCCTTCCGGCAGGCGGTGCCAGCGCGCGGCGAGCGTGCGGCCCGGCCCGCGCAGACTCTGCTGTCCGGCCGCCTGCAGATCGACGACCTCGCGCTGTCCGCCCCCGCGGGAGCGGACGCCGCGCGACTGCTGGCGTGGAAGAAGGTTGCGATCGCGATCGAGGAATTCGAGCCGCTGGAACGCCGGCTGGTGCTGGCCGATGTCGCGGTCGATGCGCCTGACGTCTCGGTCGTGCGCGACCGGCAGGGATCGATCAACTGGATGCGCTT